>VGIR01000006.1 GCA_016867815.1 candidate division WOR-3 bacterium
TCAGAAAGGTGAAATCGTCTACACCCACATCGGGTACAAGAAGGGCGACGAGAACCGGATCAAAGCCGAGTTCCTGAAGTGGCTGCCCGAGGAATCGGCCACCGAGGAGAAGTCGGAAGAGTGAAAGCCTGGTCGGCGGCTGGCGTCCTGCTCCTCGCCCTCTGCTCCTTTTCCCGAGCCGCGGAGCTTTCCATGCAGGGCACGAACAAGGCCGAGTTCTGGCTCTACGAGCAGGACTACGCCACGCACCTTGAGGACAAGCTCGACCTGAACCTCCGCTACGGCGACCTGCGCGGCGGGCTGGGGTTGTTCCTCTACGAGCCATCAAAACCGTGGGACGCCGTCCGGCAGCCTTTGCGTCTGCTCGACTACACCGTTGCCTACAGCCCGAAGATGCTCGAGGTCCTGTACGGGAAGTTCTTCCAGACGTTCGGCAAGGGGCTCGCCCTGCGGACGTACTCGGACGACGATTTCCGGCACTACAAGAGTCTGAACGGCCTGCGCTTCATCGGTCGGCTGCCGCGGCAGACCGAACTGGTGCTGCTCGGCGCGCGGATGCGTGACATCTTCTTCCAGGAGAATGCCTACCGGGTGATGAACGCCGATTCGGTTCACGCCGACACGAACGACCAGGTGCTGGGCGCAAACCTGTCATCACGGCCGTTCAGCTTCGCCGGGTTCGGCGGGCGGTACGTGCGCGTGAACCGCACCCAGGACCCGACGCCCAAAGCGTTCAACGAGCTCTTCGGCGGCGACGCCACGATTTCGGTCGGTCCGGTCGAGATCTACGGCGAAGTCTGTCAGCGGCTCGGCACCAAACCCTATGTCGGCGGCCGCGAGAAGGGATTCGGATACTACCTCACCGGGACCGTCGCCATCGGCAGCTATTCGATAGTCGGCGAGTACGTAGACTACGACAAGCTCGGGTTCCCGGACGTCGTGCTGGCGGACAGGAGGACTTACCGCTACACCGACCCGCCGACTCCTATCAAGTCCGGCGTGGCCATCAACCGCGGAGTGGATGAACGCGGGTTCGGCGTGACCGCGTCGGGTACTCCGACTGCGCCGCTCTATGTTGAGGCGAGTCTCGGCAGCCTGAGTGCCCCGCGCGATTCGACGAAGGGCGTGATCGAGGGTGAGGGCAAGGTGCGGTACTCGCTCGGGACCGACTGGACGTTCGAGGCGAAGTTCAACCACATGGTGCAGGAGAACATCGAGCTGCATGTGGCCAGCCGCGCGACCGACAAGCCGACCATCCATGCCAACTACCTGTTCGGCCAGCACACCTTCGCTTTCGAGGCCGAGTATAACTTCGTCACCGAGGACACGGGACACATGGTCGAACCGTGGAAGTACCACGAGGCCGCCATCTCCGCCAGCTACGGCTACGGCGAAGCGCTCCTCTTCACCGTCGGCTACCAGTTCGTGGACATGAAGCTCGACCGGCGCTTCAAAGGTGAAACGTCGTGGCCGGTGGTCGAGGCAGTCTGGTCGATAACCGAGCGGAACATGCTGCGCGTGCGGATCGGCTCCGAGCGCGGTGGCTACACCTGCTCGGGCGGTGTCTGCCGTGAAGAAGCGCCCTTCAGCGGCATCAAAGCACAGCTCATCAGCACTTTCTAGAAGTGAAGCGGCGCATCAGTTTCGTTGTCCTCGCGGTTGTCGGGTTGGCCGCGGTCGTGCTCGGTATCAGGGCCGGGGACCCGGAGACGATTCACCGCTTCGCAGCCCAGATATGACTGTCCTGCATGGGGCTCGTGTAGCCTCGATGCAGGTTCCGGCACTATGACCGGCACGCGCTTCGACATCAGCGCCCGGACGCGAGTCTGTGTGTTCATTGCCATCGCCGGAGCGTCGGCAGTTTCCACGCTCCTGCTCAAATTCCTCGGGCATTTTGACTGGGGCGTGCTCTACTACGGGCTGGCCTCGATGCTGGGTTTGGGGCTCTTTCTCGCCCTGTTCCTCGGCCGGCCGACCATCCTCAACCGCTGGCTCTCTTTCGGCGTCATTGCCCTGACCGGCGCGGTCGCGGCCGCGTTCCTGAGCTTCGGCGAAAAGCTGCCGCTGGGTCGGGTACTCGTCTTCGGGTGGCTGCCGTTCGCCCTGATCATGCTGGCTACGGTCATTTTCCTGCGCCGCCGTGTCGCTCCCTACCGCGTAGTCCAGATAGCATCGGCGGTCCTGCTCAACGCCTACATCGTCGCCTACCTCCAGAACAAGATACTCTACCAGGGTTTCCTGAAGTACCTGCCGCAGCCGATACTCAACTGCTACGGTGGGCCCCTGGCGGTTTTCGCCTGCCCGATCGGCTCTACCCAGCAGATGGTCGGCATGAAGCTGCTGCCCTGGCTGCCGCTCGGCATGTTCATCGTCGTCGGCGCGGTGGTCGGGCGGGCGGCCTGCGCCTGGCTCTGTCCGTTCGGAATGTGGCAGGACCTGCTCTTCAAGGTCAAGGTTGGCGCGAAGGCGGGAAACAAGCGCTGGGCGTCGTTCGGAGGAGTCGGCCTCATCAGTGCATTGATCGCCACGGCGCTCATCTTCTTTCTGAAACTGCCGCCGCTGCGGGTCTTCCTCTACGCGTGGCTGCCGTTCAACCTGGCGGTGCTGGCCATTGTCATCAAAGGCAAGCTCGAACTGCCGCGCCGGATGCGGCTGGGCGGATTCCTGGCTGCGGTCGGGCTCGCGCTTGTCGTCTGGTTCAAGTTCGAAATCGGGTACGCGGTCGCGGCCGGGTTTGTCGCCATGATCCTGTTCGGGATTACCGGGCGCTGGCTTGGCGCCATACTTGCCGCAGTCGCCGGTTTCCTGCTCGGCTGGCTGGGCAATCCTGCCTTCCATGTCGGCCCTCTGTCGGGCCTGCCGCTGGGAATCGGTTTGGCCCTGGCGTCGCTCTTCGTGGTCGTGATGCTGGATGTGGTGGTCAAGGTGTCGCTTCCCTCCAACTTTCTCAAGTTCGGCGTGCTCTTGCTCGTGGCAGGCGTGGCTTCCTATCTCACTGCCGAGCCGTGGTTCTGCAAGCTCTGTCCGCAGGGGACGTTCGGCGCCGGCATCCCGCTCGTGCTCTGGGATCCGGTCAATGCCCTGCGTGGCCTGGTCGGCTGGCTCTACTGGGTCAAGATCGGTCTGCTGCTTTTCTTCATCGTCGCGGCCATCGCCATCAAGCGCCCGTTCTGCCGCATCATCTGTCCCATCGGTGCCGTCTACTCGCCCTTCAACAAGGGTAGTCTGATGAACCTGAAGCTGGACGAGAGCACCTGCATTCACTGCGGCATCTGCCGCAAGGTCTGCCCGATGGACATTGACCCCGTGCAGAGCCAGAACCAGCTCGAGTGCATCCGCTGCAACGAGTGCGTGGCCAACTGCCCCAAGTCCTGCCTTAGATTCCGCGCCTAACCGCGGAACGTGCACCGCATACCGTGAACCGTATTCCGTTCACTTCCCTTTGTGCCCTTATGTCTTTATGGTAGAATTCACTCCCGATGAGAAAACCTGACTGGCTGCGGACGGCCGTGCCGTCTGGCGCGGAGTTCGAGGCGACCAACGAGCGGCTGCGAGCGTACGGCATCAACACCGTGTGCAGCTCGGCTCGGTGTCCCAATCTCGCCGAATGCTGGGGACGCGGCACCACGACGTTCATGATTCTCGGTGACACCTGCACGCGCCACTGCCGATTCTGCGCGGTCAGGACCGGGAACCCGCAGGGCACGCTGGATAAGACCGAGCCCGAACGCGTTGCCCGCGCTGTCGTTGAACTCAAGCTCTTCTACGTCGTCCTGACCTCGGTTGACCGCGACGACCTGCCGGACCTCGGGGCGGGGATGTTCGCGGAAGCAGCCAGGCAAGTCAAAATGCAAAGTGCAGAAGGCAAAGTGCAAAATGGGCGGCCCGCGTCCCCTCTGGTTGAGGTTCTCACGCCTGATTTCGGCGGAAGAGAGGATCTGGCAGCGATGGTGGTGTCGGCTTCTCCCGACGTGTTCGGACACAACCTGGAGACAGTCGAGCGGCTCTCGCCGAAGGTACGTGACCCGCGTGCTTCCTACGAGCGTTCACTCGCCGTGCTGGCGACGGTTAAGCGTATCGCGCCTAAGTTGACGACCAAGAGCGGGTTGATGGTCGGACTGGGAGAAACCGACGACGAACTGCGGCAGGCACTCCGCGACCTGCGCTCGGTAGGCTGTGACATCGTTACGGTCGGCCAGTATCTCCAGCCGGCGCGAAGGTGCCTGTCGGTAGAGCGCTACTTGACGCCCGAAGAATTCGTGGCGCTGGAGAAAGAGGCCCTCGCGATGGGCTTCAAGGGCGCGCTCTGCGGTCCGCTCGTGCGGAGTTCCTATCGCGCCGCAGAAGTGTCCCATTGCCCCAGTGGCCAAGAGGTCACGTGAAGACGAACACGGGACTGGATTCCGGCACCGGACCACCGGACCACTCGACCACCAGATCACTATCCGCTTCCGAGGTGAACCGCGGACTGCGCGTCTCGATTGTCGAAGGCGGGTTCGCGATGCTCTACGCCACGCTCGCGGGCGGGATGTTCCTGACCGGTCTTGCTCTCTGGCTTGGCGCCAACTCATTCCAGATCGCGCTGCTTTCCGCCATCCCTGCCCTGGTCACCGGGTTCGGGTTCCTGTCCGGCTACCTGGTGCGCCGCGCCGGCGAGCGCAAGAATCTGCTCATCTGGACCGCAGGTATCGGCCGTTCGGTCTTCATAGTGCTCATCCCGTTCCTGCTGTTGCAGATGAAGGTCAGCCTGGTGCTTTTCTTCGTCACGGTCGCAGTGTCGAGCCTGATAATGACCATCGCGGGTACGGTCTGGCAGGCGTGGATCACGGACCTGGTGCCGGAGGAGAGGCGGGGCAGGTTCTTTGGTCTGCGTAATGCCATCCACAGCATCCTGGGCGTGACGGCTGCGTACGGCGCGGGCCGGGGCATGGACTGGCTCAAGGCGCAGGGACACGAACCGCTGGGCTACGCGCTGGCCTTCGGTCTCGCCGTAGTCTTCGGCCTGGTCTCGACGCTCCTCCTACTCCGCCAACCCGAGCCTGAACTTCCGCCGCGCCCGCGCCTGGGCCTGCGCGACACTTTCATCGGGCCGCTGAAGGAACCGCAGTTCAGCAAGCTCGTCCTCTTTCTGGCGGTCTGGTTCGTGACCGGCACGCTCGCGTCGCCGTTCTACATCGTCCACATGATGAAGAACCTGCACTTCTCTTTTGCCGCCATCGGCGTCTACTCGATGATCGGCGGCGTGACCGGCATGGTGATGCAGCTGTTCTGGGGCCGGGCCGTCGACCGGTTCGGCGCGCGGCCGGTCACGGTTCTGAACTTCGCGCTGGTCGGGGTGATGCCGCTGCTCTGGCTCTTCGCGACGCCGTCGTTCCGCCTGCCCATCTGGGGCGACGCCCTGATGAACGGCCTGGTCTGGAGCGGCGCCAGCCTCGGTCTCTGGAACCTGCTCCTCGAACTGGCCGACAACCCGGCCCACCGCGAGAGCTACTTCGCGATCTACGCCGCGGTCACCGGGCTGGGCGCGTTCGCGGCTTCGATGCTCTCCGGCGTCATCGCCCAGGCTCTGCACGGTTTCCACGTGGCCATCGCCGGGCGCACCTTCATCAACTACCACATGATGTTCATGGCTGCGGGCCTGCTCCGGTTCGTCACCCTGCCGCTGCTGCTGCGGGTGCACGAGCGCGACTCGAAGTCGGTGCCGCACACGATGCGGGCGCTCGGTACGATGGCGCTCTGGCAGCTCAACGCCGGGAAAGAGAGCGTGCTCGCCGCGCTGGGCCTGCGTCCCAAAGACGAGCCCTGATCTGACACGCCGGTTGATGCGCCGCGCGGTACTCTCTTGTCCCTTGTCGTGACCGGGACCGCGACCGCCAGGGCAAGCTGATCGTGACTGACTGATTCCTGCGGGCCGGATTCCTGGGCGGGCGTGCGGCCCGCCCTCCATCTAGAGACCGCCAGCCCAAGTCTGCGGCTTGACGTCCGGGAATCCTGCGTGAGCGGGTCAGTGGTGGAAGAGGCGGAGGCCGGTGAAGGCCATCACCATGCCGTATTCGTCGGCGGCGCGGATGATGCCTTCGTCACGGGAGGAGCCGCCGGTCTGTACTACGTAGCGGACGCCGGAACGGGCTGCACGGTCGATGTTGTCGCGGAAGGGGATGAAGGCATCGGAACTGAGCGCTACCGCGTCAAAGCGGGTGAGCCACTCCTGTCTCTCGTCGCGGGAGAGCGGCGCCGGCATGGTGCTGAAGCTGAGACGCCAGGCCGTGAGTTCGGCCTCGGCTGCATCTTCTTCGAGAAAGAGGTCGATCGCGTTGGCCTTGTCGGTGCGGGTCGTGCCCTTCTTGAAGTCGAGTCCGCGCACCTGCGGATGAAGTCGGAGCAGCCACTTGTCGGCCTTGGCGCAGGCGATGCGGGTGCAGGCGATGCGTGACTGCTGGCCCGCGCCCATGCCGATGACTTGTCCGTCATACGCGACGCAGACTGAGTTCGATTGAGTGTACTTCAGGGCCAGTGTGGCGACGAGCATGTTGGTCCGGGCTTCGTCCGGGATCTGCTTCCTGGACGTAACGACTTTGTCGAGCAACGCGGACGTTATCGGCGTGTTGTTGCGGGCCTGTTCAAGTGTGACGCCGTAGACCTCCTTGGCTTCGAACTCGGGAGGCCGATAGGACGGGTCCATCTGGAGAACCGGGTAGGTGCCGTTCTTCTTGCCCTGCAGGAGCTTGAGCGCCCCCGGTTCGTACCCGGGCGCGATGCAGCCGTCCGAAACCTCACGGCTGATGACCTTCGCGGTGGATTCATCAACGGTGTCGGAAAGCGCAATCCAGTCGCCGAACGAGGCGAGCCGGTCAGCGCCACGTGCCCGGACGTACGCAGTGGCCAGCGCCGAGAGGTCGGCGGCTTTGACGAAGCACGACTCGGCAAGTTCCGGCGAGAGCGGCAGGCCGGTTGCGGCACCGGCCGGAGAGACGTGCTTGAACGAGGCGGCCGATGGCAGGCCGGTCAGCTCCTTCATCTCGCGTACGAGTTGCCACGAATTGAGCGCGTCGAGCAGGTTGATGTATCCGGGCGCGCCGGACAGCACCATGAACGGCAGCTTGCCGTCAGGGACGAATGCGCGCGCTGGAGTCTGGTGCGGGTTGACGCCGTAGCGGAGCTTTATCTCTTCCATGCGGGTCACGTTATCGCCCCCGGCCGCAAAGTCAAGCAGGCGCAGTCACCGAAGAACTCGGGATCTGCCGTCCGGCCCGGAAGAAAGCTGTGAATGAGGAGGATGGACCCCGGATCACTGGGAGGTCGCGACCGGGTATCGCGGGAAGGCGCGCCGCAACCGGAAGCCGTCTGGCACCACACCGCCGTCTGCTCTTGACATACTGCCCGACTCACGGATAATTGGTATGGTGACAGCAGCAGCTTGGTTCAACTTCGGACCAGGTAACAAGGAGTATCCAGTGCAGCAACCTGACTCGGACCTTCACCAATGAACCCAATTGAAGTAATAGTCGCGGACGTCGCCAAGAGCGCGCTCACCGGCTGTGCCAAGAGCATCGTTGTGGAGTTGGCGGAGAGCGTTGGCGGCGCACAGCAGCTGGCCGATCAGATCGCCGCCGAGGACGCGGTCAAGCAGTGCCTGTCGACGCTGGTACAGGTGCGAGCGTCCGCCGACTTCGGCGCGGTGTCGGCCAAGGCGTTGAGGAAGTTCGGCCGGGCGCTCGGGGAATTCGTCGGCGTCCGGGGCGTGCAAGGGCAGTTGATGCGACCGTACACCGAGGAGAACACCGATCCGGCATCGGTGGCTGCGGAGCTGGACAGGCTGTGGCGCACCAATCAGGAGTATATGGGGTTGCCGCAACTGCCGACCGGATACTGGGCTCAGGCCCTGGCGGAGTACTGTGCAGCGGTAGCCAAGGTCGTTTCCAGAAGAACGCTGCTGCAGCGGGCTCGCGTTTCGGACCCGTCCCGTCGACTGTCGGTGCTGCCCGAAGCGCTGCAGATGCTTGAACAGTACGTCGCCGGCGACCCGGATTCGCCTCGCCCGACCAAGTAGTCGCCGACGCGGACATCGGTTGACATTGCCACGGTGCCGCCCCGGACCCGGGTTGTCTGATTGTCGCGCGCAACTGGGATTCCGTTCGGGGTAGTGAGAGTCCCGCAATGACGATTCCACAAGAGAGGAGATCGGCATGAATCACGTTCTTGTGCTCGAAGGAAGCCCGAGGAAGGGAAACACGAGCGCGGTGACCGATTGGGTGCTGGCCGGTATGGGCAAGGGCAACAAGGTGACGCGGGTGAAGTTGTGTGAGCTGGATATCCACCCATGTCAGGCGTGTCTTGCGTGCACGAAGACCAAGGGAGCGCCCGGTTGCGCACAGGGTGACGACATGACCGAGCTGTACGACAAGATGATCGACGCCGACCTCGTGCTCTGGACCAGCCCGATCTATTGCTGGAGCGTGACCGCCCGGGTCAAGTCGGCCTTGGAGCGGTGTTTTGCGCTGTTGACCGGCGAGGGTTTGCTGAAGGGGAGCAAGTGGGCACTGGTGCTGACCGCGGGTGGCGATGCGTTCGACGGCGCGGACCTGGCGGTGCAAGTGTTCGCACGGTTCTCACGCTACGCCGGCATAGAGTACTTGGGCCAGCACGTAGCCGCGCCCTGCCCGGATGGTGCGAAGCTCGCGGCGAGCGCCGCGCTCAGGAGCAGCGCTAGGGGCTTTGGCAAGGAGCTGGCGAAGGCGCTGAGGGCGAAGTAGTACAGGTACTGACGACTAGCTGATTCCCAGTCACCGATCAGGCCAGAATGCGGGCAACAGCCAAGGCGAGGACCCTTGGTTGTTCTGCGTTTCTTCCCCGATAGGATGCGCATCGCAGGTTTGACCGCAGGGTAGGGTCAGTCGGAAGTCAAGGGACTCGTCTTCCCTCCTCACCAGGGAGCATCCGCAGCCCGGCGACGTCGGTGTCCGGTTCTTGCTGACAACAGGATGCAGGCGCGTGAAGGAAGGCGGCCGGATCGGTCGTCCCTACGCTGGCGTGCTCGCCAGGGGGGCTTCCTGCCGGAGCGGGATGCGGAACCGGAACTCGGTCCACTTGCCCGGTTCGGAATCGGCCGTGATCTCGCCGCCGTGCCGTATGACTATCTGGCGCGAGATGTACAGGCCCAGGCCGGAACCGGTCACGCCCTTGTGTTCGGGATGGTTGAGGCGCTGGAACCGGGCAAAGAGTTTCTGCTTCTGTTCCGGCGCGAACCCGACGCCTTCGTTGCGTACCGAGAAGAGCGCCCAGTACTGGCGGACGTGCTCGCCCGAGTCAGCGTAGTCGGAGAAGCTCCGGCGCACGAGCCGGACCAGGATCTTCGAATTCTCACGGCCGTACCGGACCGCGTTGCCGAGCAGGTTGTTGAAGACGACCTTGAGCAGGGTTGCGTCGCAGGGCGCGACCAGGTACTCGAGGTCGGTCTCGATGGTCATGCCGCGGGCCCTGGCAGCCGTTGACTGGATTTCCACCATCGGCCGGATGACTTCCTCGACCAGGTCCACGGCCGGGCCGGGATGATACCGGAGTTCGCCGGTTTCGATTTGCGACAGGTCGAGGTAGTCGCGCACGAGATTGACCAGGTAGTTGGAGTTCGCAATCATCCGCTGCACCTTTTCGGCCTGTTGGGGCGTGAGTTTGCCGAGGTAGCCTTCGGTCAGGGTCTGGCCGAGAGTCACAATCGAGGCCAGCGGCGCCTTCAGTTCGTGGGCGACGAAATAGAGTATCTGGGCGTAGTTGTGCTTGGCCTGGGCAAGGTCGTCGAGGTATTTGACCTTCTCGACCGCGAGAGAGAGCGAGTCCGCGACCGCGAGGAAAGTGTCGATGTGGCTGGGCTGGTAGTTGTCGGGCTTGCGTGAACTGAAGAAGAGCAGGCCGATGGCGCGGTCGCCGGCGCGCAGCGGGCAGGTCAGGTTGGACATCACGCCGTCCTTCAGGATGTCCTGGGTTGCCCTGGAATCGGGCCGGGCGGCGAGGTGTTGTTCGAGGTTGTTGATGATACGGGGCCGGCCGGTGCGGAGAATTGGCTCGAGCGACGAGCCTTTGAGTTCTGCCCAGTAGCCCTTGTCGACGCGTTTCACCTCGGTATCGCTCCGCACCCAGCGGGACACGACCATGCCGGTTTCCTCATTGTAGAAGGCCACCGACATCCGGTCGAACGGAATGATATGGCGCATCGTCTCAAAGACGACGTCGAGCACCTCGAACAGCGACTTGCCCGAGAACCAGAGGTGCTTCAGGTCCTCGATGACCATCTGCACCGCGGCCTCGTGCAGCGGTCCGGCCGAGTCTTCCGGGGTGCGCATTTCCGGCCCGTTCACGGGTGTGGAGCTTTCGTCTTCCTTGATGATAGAAGATAGCCGGCGACGCGCCTCAGTCAACCGCGGTTCACCACTCCCAGGTTCGATTTGGGAGTTCACCACCAAGGTGCAAAGAGACGAAGAAGGTCCGGCAGGCAATGTCACTGTACGCTTGGTGTTCTTGGCGTCGGATTCGGCGGGACTTGCCAGCCGGGCTGGTTTCTGATACACTGCACTCGGTAGGTCGCACCCCGTACCATTCGCAACAATCCGTTGGCCAGACCCGAAGACAGGCAAGAATTAATAAGGAGTCGCTATGCCGAAGGTACTGATCGTTGACGACGACCCGGATATCGTCGATTCCCTGCAGCTCATCCTCTCGGCCGAGGGATATGTGGTGGCCACCGCCACGAGCAGGGAAGAGGCTATGCGTGGAGTCGACAAAGAGAAACCCGACCTCATCATACTCGATGTGATGATGGAGCAGCCGGATGACGGGTTCGTGGTTGCCCAGGATCTGCGCCACAAGGGTGTGAAGACGCCGATCATCATCCTGTCCTCCATCGGCCACGTGACCGGCTACAAGTTCGGTAAGGATTCCGAAATGGCGCCGGTAGACGAGTTTGTGTCCAAGCCGGTTGCGCCCAAAGACCTGGTCGCCAAGGTCAAGAAGTTCCTGAGGAAATGAAGATGCTGGCAACTGAAAGAGAATCGCTCCGCCACGAAATCGCGGAATTGGCGGAGAAGTACGAGCACAAGCGCGACGGGATGATGCCGATCCTCGAGGCCGTACAGGAGAAGTACCATTGCGTTTCCGACTTTGCGATGCAGGAGATTGCCCGCCAACTCGGGGTGTTCCCGACCGAGGTTTACGGCGTGGCTTCTTTCTATTCTTTCCTTTCGACCGAGCCGCGGGGGAAGTTCGCCATCCGGCTCTGCCGCACCCTTTCCTGTGACTTCGTGGGCAAGAAGGAGGTTGCGCGTCAGCTCGAGAACGAGCTGGGCATCGGGTTCGGCCGCACGACCCAGGACGGGCTTTTCTCACTCGAGTACTGCAACTGCCTGGGCATGTGCGACCACGGCCCGGCCATGCTCGTGAACAATGACGTCTACACCGAGGTCAGCCCGGAACTGGTATCGGAAATCCTCGAGAAGTACCGGAGAATGTTCGGCCCGGCCTCGCAACTGGAAGAGAAGGAGGCGCACCATGGCTAGCGTCGTTCATATCATGGAGCGCTACGAAGCCGGCTCGGGCGTGAAGAAGGCGCTTTCGCTGTCGCGGACCGAGGTCATCCGGGTCGTGCGTGAGTCCGGCATCCGCGGTCGCGGCGGCGCCGGGTTCCCGACCGCGGTGAAGTGGAATCTCTGCGCGGTGGCCCAGTCCCCGAAGAAGTTCCTCGTCTGCAACGCCGACGAGGGCGAGCCGGGTACTTTCAAGGACCGGTTGCTCCTGACCGAGCGGCCCGAGGTGCTGCTCGACGGCATCACCATCGGCGGCTACGCCATCGGCGCCAGGCTCGGGGTCATCTACCTGCGTGCCGAGTATGCCTACATGCGGCCCGGGCTGGAGGCCGCGCTGGCGGAGCGGCGCAAGAACAAGCTGCTCGGCAAGAAAGTGCTGGGCAAGGACTTCGACTTCGACATCGAAATCCGCATGGGCGCCGGCGCCTACGTCTGCGGCGAAGAGACCGCCCTCATCGAGTCGCTTGAGGGCTCACGCGGCGAGCCGCGCAACCGGCCGCCCTACCCGGTGAACACCGGGCTGGTTGGCGTTCCGACCTCGGTGAACAACGTCGAGACGCTCATCGCCTGCGCGCACATACTCGTCAAAGGACCGGAGTGGTTCAGGAAGCTGGGTACCGACGTCTCAACCGGATCGAAGCTGCTGTCGATATCCGGCGACTGCAAGCGCCCTGGCGTCTATGAAGTCGGTTTTGGCACCAGCGTCAGGGACATCCTGAAACTCGTCGAGGGCGAGGGAGCCAAGGCAGTGCAGGTAGGCGGCGCCTCGGGGCGGACGGTCCCGGCGGCGCAATTCGCCCGCAAGCTGGGCTTTGAGGACCTCGCGACCGGAGGCTCGGTCATCGTCATCGGCCAGCAGCGGGATATGCTGCACGTGGCCGAGAACTTCCTCGACTTCTTCGTCGAGGAGTCCTGCGGCCAGTGCACCCCCTGCCGTGAGGGCAACCCGAAACTGCTGGAGGGCGTGCACCTGTTGAAGCAGGGACGCTGCTCCATCAACTATCTGCGCGAGCTGCAGAATCTAGGGCGCACGATGCAGGCCGCGTCCAAGTGCGGCCTGGGACAATCGAGCGCCAATGCGTTCCTCGACATCACCGAGCACTTCCGGTCGGAAATCCTGGGCCGCGTGCCCGCGACGAAGGAGTAGTCCACGATGCCTACGAAGAAAGCCTCCAGCACCAAGCCCCAAGCTCCCGGCGCCAACCCCAAACGGGTCGCGCCGGGCGGGACCGCCCCGACCAGCGAGAAGCCGATGACCGTCCTGGCGGGCAAGCCGGGCGACATCGGCGGCCTTGTCTCGGTCAAGATGGACGATCTCGACATCAAGGTGCCGTTCGGCACCACCATCCTCGACGCGGCCAAGACCGTCGGTATCCGCATCCCGACGCTCTGCTACCATGAGGACCTCTGCCTTGCCGGTGTCTGTCGCATCTGCGTGGTGGAAGTGGCCAAACAACGTACGCTCCAGACCGCCTGCACATTTCCCATCACCGAGCCGATCACGGTCAGCACGACCAGCCAGCGCGTCCGCCAGGCGCGCCGCCACGTTCTCGACCTCATCCTCTCGAAGCACTACGGCGAGTGCTACTCCTGCTTCCGCAACAACAACTGCGAGTTGCAGGCGCTGGCCAAGGAGTACGGCGTCGATTTCTTCCGCTTTGGCCACCCGGACAAGCCCCGGTTCGAAGTCGACCGCTCCAGTTACTCGGTCGTGCGCGACATGAACAAGTGCGTCGTCTGCCGGCGGTGCGTCCGCACCTGCATCGACCTGCAGTCGGTCGGCGTCCTGACCGCGGCCAAGCGCAGCGACAAGACGCGGATCGAGACCTTCGAGGACCGGCCGCTCGCCGACGTCATCTGCATCAACTGCGGCCAGTGCATCAACCGCTGCCCGACCGGCGCGCTCCGGGCCAAAGACCCATCGGACGAGATCTGGGCGGGTATCGATGACCCGAAAAAGCACGTCGTGATGCAGACCGCGCCCAGCCCGCGCGCCGCCATTGCCGAGGAGTTCGGTTTCAAGGCCGGCACTTCGATGACCGGCGAAATGAACACCGCGCTGCGGCGCGCCGGGTTCGACATGGTCTTCGACACCAATACCACGGCCGACCTCACCATCATCGAGGAAGGCACCGAGCTCCTGACACGGCTCTACAAGGCGCTGGTCAAGAAGGAAGAGACGTTCGTGCCCCAGTTCACCTCCTGCTCGCCGGGCTGGGTCAAGTTCATCGAGCACTTCTACCCTGAGTACCTGCCCTACATGTCGAGCTGCAAATCGCCGCAGCAGATGTTCGGCGCGCTCATCAAGAGCTACTACGCCCAGAAGCAGAACATCAACCCGGCCGACATCGTGACCGTTTCGCTGATGCCGTGCTCGGCCAAGAAGTTCGAGGCGAACCGGCCGGAGATGCGTTCGACCGGGTACAAGGATGTGGACTACGGCCTCACCACCCGCGAGACCGCGCAGATGATAAGGGAGGCAGGGATCGACCTGCCGCACATGCCCAAGTCGCAGTTCGACCTGCCGTTCGGCGACGCTTCGGGCGCCGGCCTCATCTTCGGCGCCTCCGGCGGTGTGATGGAAGCGGCGCTCCGGACCGTGGTCGAGGTGGTGACGGGCTTGAAGGCCGAGCAGGTCTTCACCGACGCCAACATCATCCCGGTGCGCGGGTTTGAGGGCATCAAGTACATGGAGATCAAGGTGCCGCAGACCGGCCCGATGCTCGATTTGTTCAAGCCGCTCATCAAGAAAGGCAAGCTGGGCAAGGACTGGTCGTGGCTCAAAGGTGCGACACTCAAGGTTGCGGTGGCGCACGGGACGGCCAACGCCCGCAAAGTGATGGAAGACATCAAGGCGGGGGGGCAGTTTGCCGGCTGCCACTTCATCGAGTTCATGGCCTGCCCGGGCGGATGCCTCGGCGGCGGCGGCCAACCGATTCCCACTTCGCCCGCCATTCGCGCGGCCCGGGCCAAGGCGATCTACTCCGAGGATATGGGCCTGCCCATCCGCAAATCGCACGAGAACCCGCACGTGCTGAAACTCTACTCGGAGTTCCTCACCGACGGGCCGTGCGGCGAGGTGAGCCACAAGTACCTGCACACTCACTACACTCCCCGCGGCGACTACCTCGTCTAGACTCTACCGAATACACAGGCCGGCGGGCTCGCGCCCGCCGGCTTTCTCGTTCGCCATAGGCGCTCTTCGTTTGCAGACCCTCGTAACCTGGTGTCCCGGTGATGAAGGCGGTTCTCGCCCTTGCCGACGCCGCGACCGCACTTCTGGTCTGGACTCGGCACCACGCGCGGTCGAATCTGGCGAAGTACCGCTCGATGTTCGTCACGAAGTAGCGGAAGAAGCTCCGCGCGCTGTATACTCGCTTGCGCAGGTGGTTGCGTCGTGAGCTGTGTCCTGAGCTGAACCCGGACCTGAACCTCGACCTGAATCCGTCGCTGTACCGCGCGTTGTTCACGAAGTCTTACCGGTCGGTGTTCCGGCTGTTGTTCGCACCGTTGTTCGGCTCGATGTACGAGTCGATGCTCGCGCAGTTGTCCGTTCCGATGCGTCTCGCGATGTGTCGGCAGAGGCTAGGGGGGAGGCGGCCTGTGGGTCGTGGAGTGGGCGGCAGGATTGTGGTGCTGCGTCCGGCCAATACCACACGTTGTGGTGCCGATACCGACGCGAGCGTCTCCGCCCGCATGATAAGAGTACTCATCACGTATGTTCTCTCGCTTGTCCCAGTAACCTCAACGCTCCGCACCTACTGATCATTTATGGCCGGGAAGGGCACCTTCACCCGGGGGAAGACCGCGATGGCAGAGTACAGAACAGAGTAGGTAGTAGACGGGGAGACTGCGAAGAGGACAGTATGCAGAATTCAGTAGACAGGTGTCAGTGGAGGAACGTGAACAGGAGTTCGGGAGCTTGGGTGCTGGAGAGCCGGGGACGGAGTTCGCCGGTTTGTTCTACGGGTTGTTCTCCAGTGAGTTCGGGAGCTTGTTGCCCGAGCTGCAGTCGAGACAGCAGTCAAGGTCGCGTGCGGGTCAGTCTCCCGACTTGCCTGCCGTTCTATTCCCCGACTAACGACAGGAGCAAGTGGTCGTGAGTAGACAGCATAAGGGGCAAAGACGGGCGCAGGCCCGCCTTCTGCTTCTGGGCAGGCGACTGGCGCCAGCTGGCGCAACTTGACACTTGAGCGGGTGGGGCTATAACTAGGCGTGCGCGAGCGGGGTGGCGCGTCCCGTGCTACGGCTTCAGGCCTTGGGGACAGTCCACGCCGGGACAGTCCCCATCCGTCGCCACGAGAATGGGAAGCCCTGACATACCTGGGAGGTCAGATGAAGTTCACGATCCTGCTGCCGGCGCTGTTCTGCGCCTTCACCTTCGCGGCCGACAACGCGGTCCGCGACCGTCAGTCCATCGTCCATAGTCCATCGTCCATGGTCGATGGCGCTGACGCCATCGCGATTCCGCAGATGCTCTCGTACCAGGGGCAGCTCACCGACACGCTCGGCCGACCGGTCGCGGACTCGACCTACAGTGTCGCGTTCCGGCTCTACACCGTGCCGTCGGGGGGGAGTTCGTTCTGGAACGAGACGCAGAGCGTCACGACGAAGGCCGGGCTGTTCTCAGTGCTGCTGGGAGCGATGACGCCCATCGGTTCGGTCCCTGCCGCAGGCGGGCTGTACCTGGGCATGGCTGTCGGCGGCGGGCCAGAACTCGTACCGCGCCTGCGTGTAGTGAGTGTGGCCTACGCGTACAAGGCAGACACTGCAGGCTATGCGCTTGCAAGCGCTGGTGGCGACAACGCGTGGGTACGAGGGACTCCCGACAGTGTGCTCTTCACAATACGCCAGCTCGGCATTGCCCGCGGCGGTTCCGGCAACATGCTGTACGGCGCCGCCCGTAGCACGCACGTCAACCTTGGCGTTGCCTGTACCACCGGGCTCTCAGGGCAGGACTACCGATACACGACGGTCGCTGGCGGGCAGGTTAACGTCGCCGGCATGGATTGGAGCACGGTCGGTGGCGGCTGCTACAACGATGCTCGCGGAAGTTGCGCAGTGGTAGGCGGCGGCGGGTACAATGTGGCGGACGGAGGGTATTCTGTCGTCGCGGGCGGTTCGGACGACACCGCAAGTGCGTACTGGAGCGCCGTCGGCGGAGGAAACAGGAACGTCGCGAATGGGCAGTACTCCTTTGTCGGCGGCGGGAACCGCAACCTCGCGGACGCGATCTGGACCGTGGTCGGCGGCGGCAGCTTCAACACCGCCGATGAGAGTCTCGCGACCGTCGGTGGCGGAAGCTACAACACCGCCAGCGGCAGCAATTCTGCCGTACCAGGTGGCTTCATGAATTCAGCCCGAGGCTACTCCAGTCTCGCGGCAGGCAGCTACGCCAGGTCCAACCACGATGGGTCGTTCGTGTGGAGTGACGGGGCGGTGACCGCCGCGGAATCGGTCTACACCACTGGCATCCTCCAATTCCGGGCGCGGGCGCGCGGCGGGGCGTGGTTCTTCTCCAATTCTGCAATGACCACCGGCGCGTACCTTGCCCCGAACTCCAACTCCTGGGAGTCAGCCTGTGACAGCATGACCAAGGAGGATTTCCGTCCGGTTGACAGGAAGACTCTGCTCGACAAGGTTGCGTCGCTCCGTGCGCGTGACTACAAGATGAAGGACCAGAACGACGGGACCAGGCACATCGGCCCGGTAGCGCAGGACTTCCACAGCGCCTTCGGATATGGCGGGAACGAGACGAGCATCAACCTGGCTGACGCCGACGGCGTCCTGCTGGCCGCAGTTCAGGCGTTGTTTGACGAAGCGAAGACTGACAGGATCCGGATCGCCCAGCTCGAAGCTGAGCTGGCGTAGATCAAGAAGCAATAGGAGGAGAAGATGAAAGCGAGAATCCTGATACTGGTCGTGACGGCGCTTTGCCTTGTGGCATTGGCCGTCGATAGGGCATCGGTTGTACCAAAAACGGCCCCAAGCCAGGGGCCTCAGGATAAGAGCTACGGGACAGAAGCGATAGCGGTTCCGCAGATCCTGTCATACCAGGGCAAGCTGACTGACACGACCGGCATCCCGGTCCCGGACGGCAACTACTCGGTCGTGTTCCGGCTCTACACCACCCCTTCGGGCGGCAGCCCGATTTGGAACGAGACCCAGGGCGTTACGACCAAGGCCGGGCTCTTCTCGGTCCTGCTCGGCTCGGTGACGCCCATCGGCTCGATGCCCGACGCCGGTGCTGCCTATCTGGCCATGGCGGTTGACGGCGGTGCGGAGTTGACCCCACGCCTGCGCCTTGCCAGTTCAGCCTATGCCTACCTGAGTTCCCGGGCGGCCAGTGCCGACCTGCTGCAGGGCAGGGACACGGCCGCATTCGCTCCTTCCGGACACAACCACGACGCGGCCTATGTGAACGAGGGGCAAATGTCATCGGTAACCAGCAACATGATAGCAGACGGGACTATTGCGGCGGCGGACTTCAGCCAGATGGGCGCCTCGTCCGGCCAGGTGATGAAGTGGACCGGAAGCGCGTGGGCACCGCGGAACGACAGCGTGGGTGGGGGTGGCGGTGGCGGCACCGTAACCAGCGTGTCTCAGGCGACCGGCGCAGTCTGCACGCCCAATCCGATTACCACGACCGGTACGGTCGGATTCGACGCGACCTGGGGCGATGGCCGGTACGTCAACGAAGCCCAGAGCGCGGGCGGCGACCTGACCGGCACCTATCCGAGCCCGACGCTCGGAACGTCCGGCGTATCGGCGGGGTCCTACGGCAGCGCCACGCAGGTCGGTACGTTCACGGTAGACGCCAAGGGACGGCTCACCGCTGCGAGCAATACCACCATCAGCGGCGTGCCACCCGGCGGAACCGCTGGCGGCGGTTTGACCGGCACGTATCCGAACCCGACTGTCGCGGCGGACGCGGTGTCATCGGGGAACATCGTCAACGGCAGCGTCACCGCGGCCGACATCCGTGACACCACCGTGAACACGGCCGACCTGAAGGACGGTGCTATTACCTCGGCGAAGATACAGGATGGCGCGGTCACTTCGGCTGGCATCCGCGACACGACCGTGAATACGGCCGAGCTCAAGGACGCAGCGGTGACGATGCCCAAGCTCAATCAGGCCGGAGCTGCCTCCGGACAGGTCATCAAGTGGACCGGCAGTGCCTGGGCGCCACGCAACGACAGCCTAGGAACCGGCACGGTGACAAGATGCTCCAGCGGCACCGGGATTACCTGCACGCCGAATCCCATCACAACCACGGGAAACATAGCCTTGAACACGACCTATACAGATGGCCGCTACATTCTGAACCAGTACTCATCGGCCCAGACGGGCAACCACTGGATAAGCGGCTATGGCCGGGCGGCGCAGTTCTACGGCGTGGCGGCCTCGAGCGGCTCGCCCGCAGTTTACGGCGACGGCGGTAGCTATGCCTACGGCCTATACGGCACGGCGACGACCACGGGTGCCGCCGGAGTCGGCGCCTTTGGCGGTTCTACCACCCACGGCCTGTACAGCTTCGCGAACAACGCGACCCACTTCGGTGCACGCGTGCACAACTCGCACGCCACCGGCACCGGCATCGTCTCCACGGGCAACGGCGCGAGCGCCACGTACCTGACTGGGGGCTCGGGCGGCGCATTCGTCGGAACGGTATGCGGCGGGTATGGCCGTGCCACCAACACCAGCGGCACAGCCTACGGGCTCTACGGCGAGATCAACAACGCCAACGGGTTCGGCTCCTTTGCCCACAACAGCAATACCAGCGGCACGGGCATCTCGGGCATCGGCAACAACGCCAGCGGCTCTCACCTGGCGTCCGGCAGCGGCGTGGCCGGCACCGGCACGCAGTACGGTGTCTATGGCTACGCTCGCAACAGCACCAACCCGACCGCGGGCGGCTACTTCGCCAACGGCTACGGTTCCTATGCCTACGTCGCGTACTACAACGGCACGAACTACAAGATAGCCGGTTCCGGCACTGTCTCGACAATAATGGATACCAGACGCGGCAAGAAAACCCTGTTCGCGCCGGAGATGCCGGAGGCATACTTTGAGGATGCGGGCGAGGGTCAACTGGTCAAGGGACACTGCCGCATTGACCTCGAGGCGTTGTTCTCCGACTGCATCAAGGTTGACGCGACGCACCGGCTCAAGGTCTTCGTCCAACTGGAAGACGACTGCAACGGCGTCTACGTGAAGAAGGACGAAACCGGGTTCGACGTGTACGAACTGCAGGGCGGCTCGAGCAACGCCCGGTTCTCCTGGCGGGTACTTGCCAAGTGGAAGGGCAACGAGGGCGTGCGCCTGCCGGATGCGCCCGGACCGCAGCCGTCCGAAACGGTCGAACGACCGAGGACGGTGCATACTCAAGCCACGACCGCGACTTCGCTCACGGCGACTCCACAGCCGGCCGGGCAGCCGTAGGGAGGAACCGTGATGCTCAGAACTCTCTGTGTCCTCTACGTTCTCTGTAGTCCATTCTGTCTCGCCCAGCCCTACAGGTGTGACTGGAGCGTGGTGGGGTTTGGGGGCGGGGAGATGACGGGCAACTACAAGTGCGGCTCGACCGTCGGCCAGACCGCAGCCGGGCCCATTGCGGGCGCGAACTACTGGGCGCTGATCGGCTTCTGGCAGCCGGAGGGTGCGACCGGTGTGAGAGAGGCCCAGTGGTCCAGCGGTCAAGCGTTCAAAACGAGGTTGTACCGTCCATTCCCGACTCCCGCTGCACGCAGCGTGACGATCCGCTACACGCTGGACGCTGAACACCAGACGCTCCTGCAGGTGCATGACCTGACCGGCAGGGTTGTCCGGACGCTCTGCGCATCGAGCATGAAGCGTGGCGCCTACAGCGTTGTCTGGGACGGCCGCGACCAGAATGGCCGCAGTCTTGCCAACGGCGTCTACTTCGTCCGCCTTGTGGCCGGCGACTACCGGGCGACGGAGAAGGTGGTGCTGCAGAGGTAGGGTAGGGGCAAGGCTGAGGCCAAGGTTGAGGTAGAGACCGGAACTAGAGCGTGAACGGAGACGGGCGGGCGAGAGCCAGCCTCTGCTTGCCGCAACTGGATTTGACCGACGACCACGACGTCTTAGAATATCCGCGAGAGGAGATACTCAATGTACACCAGATGCTCGTACGTGGTTCTCGTTTGCCTGCTGGTCTCTCTGACTGGAACCGCCGCCGCGCAGCCAGACGGGGCTGATATCCAGATACGCGACGGGACCATCGTCGCTACCGCGGCCGACTACGAGATGGACGGCACGATGTGGGCGGCATTCACGCTGCTGGAAGACACCAGCTTGCGCGTCCACCGAACGACCGATCACGGTCTGAATTGGGGATTCTTCTTGTCTCTGCGCACTGCCGGGATTGCAGACCGACTGGGACTGGTGGTCGGTGAGGGCGAATCGGCATTCGTCTACCTTTTCTATCTCAGCCCGGCGCAAAACGGCGACCTCCAGTGTCTCCGGTTTGACCGCGAAACCGGCGCTGGCAACATCTTCGACGTCGCGGTCGGCCCGGACACAATCCGCGACTTTGCGGTCTGCCGCGACTACACCGGGGACAACTACTGGCTGTACGCAGTTGTGACAAATCCCGATCCGCCCGGCAGCGGTCACGCTGTCCGTTTCCTGCGCTCCTCGACCTACGGCCGCCAGTGGTACATAACCGACAGCGCCAGTCACCGGGCATTGGACCCGCACATCTCGGCCGGACCCGGTAGCTACATCTTCTGCACATTCACACATGGCGACTCGCTGACCCTGCTGAGAAACCGCCTCTACCTTGGCAGCGGGTACTGGAAGTCGGCCTTCTACTACAGCGGCTACGAGGTCGGCGATCCGGTCATTGCCACCGCTTTCACCCTTCCTGAGTCGACCGCGACCGTGTGGGCCCTCTGGTCGGAGAACTACCATAACTCCGGTGACTGGGATATAGTGTCCAGCTACGCCGACGGCGGCTGGAACTGGTATGGACCCGACTACCTTGCCGGCTCGAGGGCCACCAATGAGCGGTTTCCCGATCTGCGCAACTACACAAGCCTGGGGAACCAGTACATCAATGCATCCTACATCAGCGACAACGACGTGTTCCGGACCGTCTACCGCCGCTACGCCAACGCGGCGAGCCCGACGCAGTGGTCGGACACCCTGCGAATCAACGAGGGCAGTGCCGGCACCGGGTCCGAAATCAAGCCCAAGCTCTGCTACACACCGGGCGGGCCGTTTCCCGGCGCGGGCTGCGTCTTTGTCGGAGCGGGACTGAACGGCTGCTGGTGGAACGCGCCATACCCGACCGCCGTCGCAGAAGCGCCGAGTGACGGAGTGCGAACACCGAACCGCGGAGCCACCATCGTCCGCGGCGTGCTGCGGCTGGCGCCGAGCGCAAGCCCAAGCTCAAGCACAAACCACTTGCTGGACATCAGCGGCCGCAAGGTGATGGGCCTCGTGCCCGGCGCGAACGACGTCTCGCGCCTCGCTCCCGGCGTGTACTTCGTCCGTGGCGCGGCGGAGGTCCGGACGGTCGTAGTCCCGCGCTAAGTATGGCGGCAATCGTCAGGCTCCTCGCGCTGGAAGCCCGCGACCTTGGCCTTGTCGAGCGCTGGCTGCGCGCCGAACACGTCCGGCGCTACTGGGGCGACCCGGCCCCTGTCGCGGTCGAACTCAGCCGGTTGCCGCCCTCGGCGCGCGCCTCACTCATCGAGGCGGACGGACGCAAGGTCGGCCTTATCGTCCGGCAGCACCCGACGCGGGAGGAGCTGGACGTCGCCGGGCTGCACGACATCCCGGAGACCGTCGTTGACATTGACATAATGGTCGGCGAGGCGGCCGAGCAGAACCGAGGCGTGGGCCGGGCGGCGATTCGGCTTATCGCCAACGAGGCGTTGGCCGACCCCAATGTGCCGCTCGTGATGGCGGCGACAATGGTCGAGAACGTCGCGTCGCGCCGGGCGTTCGCCGCGGCCGGGTTCAGCGAGGAACGGGAGTTCGACGATGTCCCTTATGGGCGCTGCCTGCTGATGACGCGCCGCCGAGGCGCTGCCGGTGGCGATTCACCAAAGCACCGTGACTGAATAGGAGGATGGTTTGAGAGTCTGTATGCTCGTGTCCGCAATCTGCGTTCTGACCTCGGCGCCGGTACATGCCCAGTGGTTCGAGACCACCGTCCCGGCCGACAGTTGGCCATATGCACTCTGCTACAACCCGCAGAACGACTTTGTCTACTGCGCGAACTGGGGCGCAGACAACGTGACGGTCATCAACGGCACGACCAACGAAGTCGCCGCCACGGTCGCGGTCGGAGACCAGCCGCACGCCATCATCTGGAGCCCGCTCAACAACAAGGTCTTCTGCTTCAACGAGGGCAGCCAGACATTCAGCGTCATCGACGGCGCGACCAACGTCGTCGTCGCGACCGAGAGCCTCGGCACGCACCCGTGGGACGTGGTCCGCTGCCCGGTCAACGACAGGCTCTACGTCCTCGGCGGCAACCCTAGCGTCGTGGTCGTGGTCGACTGCGCCAGCTACGCCGTCGAGGTCACCATCCCCTTCGACTTCAAGCCCTACGGCGTCTGCTACGACTCGACCGACAACCGGGTCTACGTGGCGACCCGGACCGACAGCGCGGTCCACGTCATTGACTGCGCCGGCAATGTCGTCGTGGCGACGATCAAGGTCGGCCCGGCCCCGGACAAGCTCTGCTGGAACTCCCGCGAGAACAAGGTCTACACCGCGACGGCGGAGGGCACGGACTCAACCGTGGCTGTGATTGACTGCGCCAGCAACATGGTCGTCGCCACGCTGAAGCCGGCCCAGTACCCGCACCGCGTCAGCTACGAGCCGACCCGGAGCCGGGTCTACGTGAGCTGCTTCACCAGCGCGGTGCTCGCGGTCATCGACGGCGCGTCGAACCAGGTCGTCGCGAGCACCCCGGTGAGCGGCTGGCCCGAGGGCTCGCTCGCGGTCCCAGAGCTTGGCTACGTCTTTGTCGCGCTCGGCAGCGACTCGGTGCTCGTCCTCGACGCAGAGAGCTCGCAGGTCAGGACCAGCGTCGGGGTCGGGCGCGGCCCGTTTTCGCTGGTCTACAACACCCGCGACAACCGTGTCTACACGACCGACTTCTACGGCGCGACCGTCTCCATACTGCGAGCCTCGGGCGCGGTCGAGGAGCGACGCTCCACGCCGGACGCTTCACGCATCACGCCCGGCGCTACCATCGTCCGCGGCGTGCTGACGCTGCCGCGAGCCTCAAGCCACAAGCCTCAAGCTGCAAGCCTGCTGGACGCAACCGGCCGAAAAGTGATCGAGCTGAACCACGGCGCGAACGACGTGCGTTCGCTGGCCCCCGGCATCTACTTCGTGCGTCCTGCGTCCAGCGTGATGCGTAGTGCGTCAGGCATTGAGCGCATGACCAAGGTCATTGTGACAAGATAGGAGAAACCGATGAGGTTGTCCTCCGTGTTGTTGGCCGCAGGCTGTGTGTTGTCAGCCGTCTCCGCCCAGTGGCTGGAAGCGACCATCGACCTGCCGCCGGCGTCCGGTCCGGCCGCGCTGGTCTATGACTCGCTGAACGGCAAGGTGTACTGCGCGAACCAGTCATCGAACACGGTGACGGTCATCGACGGCGCGACCAACGCGATTCTCGCGACCGTGAATGTCGGCGGCGGACCGCGCTCCCTCTACCACAACCCCACGGGCGACAAGATCTATTGCGCGAACTCGAGCTCCAACAGCGTGACGGTCATAGACGCGGCGACAGACTCGGTCGTCGCGACCCTTGCCGTCGGCACCGGGCCGCGCGCCCTCTGCTACAACCCGCAGGACAACAAGGTGTATGCTGCCTGCTACGACGGCCACGGCGTGGCCGTGATAGACTGCACGGCGGATTCGGTCGTCGCGACCGTAGCTTTCGCCTACCCCACGGCCATCTGCTACAACCCCGCCGGCAACAAGGTCTACTGCGCGAGCATGACCGGCGCCGTCCTGAAGGTCATCGACGGCTCGTCCGATACCGTGGTGGCAACGGCCTCGACCGGAGGAACCTACCCGCTGGCCGTGGTCTACAACCCTCGGGACAACAAGGTGTACGCCGCGAACTACTACAGCCTCAATGTCGGCGTGGTCGACGGCGAGTTCGACTCGCTCACAGCGACCGTGCCGACGGGCAACGGATCCCACGCCCTCGTCTACGCTCCCGCCTGCAACAAGGTCTACTGTGCGAACGAGACCAGCGACGACGTGACCGTCATCGACTGTGCGTCCGACTCCGCGAAGGCGACTATCGCGGTCGGCGACGAACCGGTTGGGTTCTGTCACAACCCGGATTGGAACCGGACCTACGTTGCCAACAAATCGGGTTCCTCGATATCGGTCCTGCGCGACTCGGTGCCGGTGGCGGTCGAGGAGCGACGCTCCACGCCAGACGCTTCACGCATCACGCCCGGCCCCTCTATCATCCGCGGCATACTCAATCTGCAATCTGCAACCTGCAACCTGCAATCGGAAGTCGCCCTGCTCGATGCAGCCGGCCGCAAGGTCCTTGACCTCGTCCCCGGCCCGAACGACGTCTCGCGCCTCGCGCCGGGCGTCTACTTCATGCGTCCCGCGTCCGGCGAGATGCGTAGTGCGTCAGGCATTGAGCGTATGACCAAGGTCATTGTGACCCGATAGGAGGTTGGCGTGAGAACCACTGCGTTGAGTGTGGCGATACTGGGTGCAGCGTTGGCAGGGGTCGGGCAGGTCCGGGCGTTGCCCTCGCCGCCGGTGCTGATTGATTCCGGCGTGCGATTCGTGGCACCCTATGGAGCACAGAAGTACCCGGCCGCCGCGTTCGACGGTACGAACTGGCTGGTTGTCTGGCAGGACCTGCGAGGAGACCGGGAAGCGATCTGGGCCGCTCGGGTGAGTTCAGCCGGGGTGTTGCTCGACTCAGGGAACATCCTGGTCGCCAACGACGACGACGAGCGGTACGAACCGAGGGTGGCGTTCAACGGGTCCGGCTATCTCGTGGTATGGCAGGATGCGCGCAATTCCTCGTACGACATCTACGCCGCAAGGGTCAGCACCGCCGGGGTCGTGATGGACCCGGACGGGATACCAGTCTGCTCGACCGCCCATTCCCAGAAGTTCCCGGGGGTTTCTTCGAACGGCAGCGACTTCCTGGTTGTCTGGCAGGACACGCGGATCGACAGCTTGGACGAGGACATCTATGCCGCGCGGGTCAATTCCGGCGGCGGTGTGCTGGACCCGGCCGGCATCCTAGTCTCGAGCGTGATGCTGCCGCAGGAATACCCGACGGTAGGCTTCAACGGCACGAACTACCTGGTTGCCTGGAAGGACCGGCGCAACGACTCGCTCACGTCGGACGATATCTACGCGGCCCGCGTGACACAGGCCGGCACGGTGCTGGACCCGGCCGGCATCGCGGTTTCGCGCGCCCCGGGGAGCCAGGACGGCCCGAGTGCGACCGCCGGTGGTTCAACCTGGCTCGTGGTGTGGGAGGACTATCGCAGCCCGGACGGCGAAGTGATGGGTTCGCGCGTGTCTCCGGCCGGAGTCGTGCTGGACACGGCCGGACTGAATGTCACTTCAGACCCCTACTGGCAAGGAGGGCCGGCAGCGGCCTTTGACGGCGCCAACTACTTCGTCACCTGGGAGGACGACCGGCTGACCGGCGGCGGTAACTGCGATATCTTCGCGGCGCGGGTCACGCCCTCGGGCGCGGTGCTGGACACCGGCATTGTCGTGTGTGAAGCGGACGATAACCAGTACTATCCCTGTATCGCGTCCGGTTCCTCCGGACTGCTGGTGGCGTGGGCTGACTGGCGGAGCGACCCGAGCGACCCGGACATCTGCTGCAACCGGCTCAGCCCGGCCGGTATCGTGCTGGATACGGTTGACGCGCTGCTCCCGAGCAGGCTCTACGCCTATGAACAGAAAGAGCCCGCGGTGGCCTTTGACGGCAGCAACTACCTCGCCGTCTGGAAGGACGGCCGCGCCCACGAGGGCGCGGACAACGTCTACGGCGCACGGATGAGCCCGGTCGGTGTGGTTCTCGACCCCGGTGGCTTCCCGATTGCCGAACACTCGGGGGGCCTGGGTACTCCGGTGGTGGCACGAGGCGACAGCAACTGCCTGGTCTGCTGGGATGCACCTTCCGGCAACTATCGCAGAATTCAGGCAGCCCGCGTGAACCGCGCCGGAGCGGTGCTCGACACTGTCCCCGTCTCGACGCGCCTCTGGGGATATGACGCCTGGCCGCCGTCGGTGGCCTTCGACGGCACCAACTGGCTGGTCGTGGCGGCAATGAAGTGCCCGGGCCAGGACTGGAACGTCGTCTGCTCGCGCGTGGGCCAGGATGGAGTCGTACTGGACAGCAACCCCGTATTCGTCTGTCAAGTGCCCGGCGAGCAGAACCGGGCCGACGTCGCGTTCGGCGCCGGCAGCTACCTCGTGGTCTGGTACGACGCTCGCAGCGGCTCGAGCTATGACATCTACGGAGCGCGGGTTTCACCTGACGGAACGATACTGGACACGGCCGGCATCGCCATCTCGACCGCGGGCAACAGCCAGTACGCACCGTCGGTGGCCTTTGACGGAACCAACTGGCTTGTGGCCTGGCAGGACCGGCGCGGCGGCGACGAGGAGAGCCTCTACTACGCCAGGGTAAGCCAGGCTGGGACTGTGCTCGACCCCGGGGGCATCCCGCTCGGCTGGGAGCCGGCCAACTACCAGGACCCGCTGCAGATGGTCTTCGACGGCACCAACTTCTTCTGCGTCTGGCAGTACCGGAACAACTCTCCCGGCGACCTCTGGGGAGCACGCATCAGCCCGCAAGGCGCGGTTCTCGACTCCTTCCCGGTCTGCGCAGAGCCTGAATACCAGGCCACGCCCTCGGTCGCACTTGGCTCTGGGGGACGGATTGTGGTAGTCTACTCGGGCTACGTGGACACGCTTCGCGGTTCCTATGTCGAGACGATGCGTATCTGGGCGGGCATCTACCCGTTCTACGGTATCGAAGAACGCTCTACGCCCTATGCATTACGCCAGACGCCAAACCCGACCATCGTCCGTGGCATACTCAATCTGCAATCTGCAATCTGCAACCTGCAACCGGAAGTCGCCCTGCTCGATGCAGCCGGCCGCAAGGTCCTTGACCTTGTCCCCGGCCCGAACGACGTTTCGCGCCTCGCACCGGGCGTCTATTTTCTGAGAGAAGCAGTAGCGCAAGCTCAAGCACGAGCTGTCCGCAAGGTCATAATTCCGAGATAGGGAGTAACCGTGAAACTAATGCTGACTCTGTACGCCGCTTCGTCGCTGCTGTGTTCCTCCGCAGGTGCCGGCTGGCAATGGCTATCTCCCCGGACAACGACGAACTCCATCAAGGGTATCAGCTTCGTGGGCAACGACACCGGGTACGCGGCCGGTGTCTGGGGCACGGTTCTGCGTACCTGCGACGCCGGAAGCACCTGGACACTTCTGCCGACGACGTTCTCGAACGACCTCATGTCGCTTCAGTTCCCGGTCGGGACCAGGGTCGGGTATGCCGGCGGCGATTCGGGCCAGGTCTACCGGACCGCGGATGGCGGCGAAACCTGGACCCGGCATCAGATCGTGAGTCACCCGCTTGAGGTACCCGACCTCTGCTTCCCCCGCGACGACCTGAACGGCTACGCTCTGGGCGCGTACCCTGACACCATATTCCGAACCACCGACGGCGGACAGACCTGGCTACACCTCCCGATGCCGGGGCTGTACTTCCGGAAGCAGTTGTCCTTCCCGGTGAGCGTCGAGACCGGGTACGTGGTCGGCGGCGGAGGCACAATCCTCAAGACGACCGATGCCGGGAACTCCTGGCAGCAACTCAGCTCCGGGACCCTGTCTAACCTGCGAGTTGTTTGTTTCCCGCGTAGCCCGGACAGTGGCCTGGTTGCGGGTGAGGACACCTTCGTATTGCGCACGACCGATGCCGGTGCCACCTGGCAGCGATGCCCTGTCCCTACCGGCATTGGCGACTTCATAGATGCCGCGTTCGTGCCGGGCACGAGCACCTCCTACTTGGTCGGGTTCCACGGGTCCATCTACCGGAGCACGGATTTCGGCCTGACCTGGGCCAGAGCCGGCCAGATCTCCGAGAGGCTTGACGTCATCCAGTTTCCGACCGGACCCGACACCGGCTACATCGCCGGCGGGGCAGGCCGCATCTACCGGACGACGGATGCCGGCCAGTCCTGGCGAATGGTCACTGCCACGCCCCACACCGAGCATCTCCTGTACGTCGTCTTTCCTACCGGGCCGGACACCGGCTACGCCGCAGGTTTCCAAGGAACGATACTGAAGACAACCGACGCGGGCGTGACCTGGAATCTGCAGGACCTGCAGACTTCTTCGGCAGTCTCCGGTCTCGCGTTCCCCGCGGGCAATGACAGTGGGTATGCCTGCGACGCCTGGGGAAATCTCTATTTGACCTGGGATGGGGAAAGCTGGCTCTCGACCGGGTTCGCCCCGTACGGTCTGGCTGGCATCTGCTTTCCTTGGGGCACGCAGGTCGGTTATGCCTGCGGTTCGGACGGGTCACTTGCGAAGACGACCAATGGAGGGCTGCAGTGGACGTATCCGTCTCCGCCCACGAACGAGGACATGATGGCGGTCAGCTTCCCGCCCGGCCAGAGCGATACCGGATGGGTGGCTGCCTGGCCCGGCCTGGTCTACAAGACAACAAATGGCGGCGGCACCTGGTCCGAGCATAGCAGCGGGCTGGCGTATCTCAATGGGCTGCTGTTTCCGCACGACACCCGCACCGGCTACGCTCTCGGCGATGGTATCGCCAAGACCACTGATGGCGGTGCGACCTGGACGCTGAAGCGACCATCCTCGGGTCTCAGCATCTATCGGGCCAGTTTCCCGTTCGGCAATGACACGGGGTACGTCAGCGGCGGCGAGATGCTCTACACCACCGACGGCGGCGAGAGCTGGACGACGCAGGTCACCCGCTGCCGCAACGAGTTGCCCGGGGTCTGGTTCTGCGGCCGAACTGGGATCGGCTACGCGGTCGGGGCCTACGGCACGATTCTCAAAGCCACAGAAGGCGGGCAGTGGATAGAAGAGGCCGGCCCGCCGCGCGGAGCTGGGAGGCGAGAGCACCTGCCGACCCTGCTCGTGTGCGGCGTTCTCCGGCTGGAGGCGGCCGCTGATTTCAGGCCACGAGTCGCAGTACTGCTGGACGCGGCAGGGCGGCAGGTGGCGGACCTGCGCCCCGGCCCGAATGACGTTTCGCGCCTCGCCCCCGGCGTCTACTTCATGCGTCAAGCGTCCGGCGTCGAGCGTGAGGCGTCAAGCGTGACCAAGGTCGTCATTGTCATGTAGGAGGATTCAATGGGCATGAGGCTACTGCCAGTGCTCGCAGCCGTCGTTGTGAGCGTGTCGGCCCAGGTGGATACCGCCTGGGTGCGCCGGCTCAACGGGGCGGGCGACTCGGCCGACCTGCCGGCCGCGCTCGTGACGAACCCATCGGGAGGCGTGTGGGTCACAGGCCACAGCTTCGACGACGACACGATCGAGGACTTCGCGACCGTCCGCTACGATGCCGCCGGCGAGGCCGTCTGGTTTCGCCGCTTCGACGGGCGGGGCGACACGAGTGCCCGGGCGACCGCGCTGGCGGTGGACGCCGAGGGCAACTGCTACGTCACCGGCAAGGCCTGGCAGGAGGGCGGGCGGTTCGACTGGATGACCGCGCTGCACGACAGCGACGGCATCGTACGATGGGCTGTCTACCACTCCGGGTCGCTCGCCGAGAACGACGAGGCGCGTGCGGTTGCCGCCTACCCGGGCGGCGGGTGCGTCGTGACCGGCGCGGCGTTCGGCCCGGCCGGCAACTGGGACTTCACCACGATTCGTTATGGCGCGGACGCCGAGACCCTATGGACCGCGAACCACAACGGCGACGCGAACAGCGCCGACGAGGCCGAGGCGCTGGGTATCGACTCCGTGGGCCATATCTACGTGGCCGGGTCGAGCCGCAACACCGGGACGAATGTCGACGTCGTGACCGTGAAGTACGACGGCGTGGGGGAGACGCTGTGGGCGCGTCGCTGGACCGGCACCGGCGGCAACGACGAGGACAAGGCGACCTGCCTGGTTGTCGACGCGTCGCAAAGCGTCTATGTCGGCGGGTACACCGAAGGCTGGGGCACGGGCCGCGACTTCGCGCTGGTGAAGTACAGCCGGCACGGCGACACGCTCTGGACCCGGCGATACAATGGCTCGGGAGACGACGATGACGAGGTTGTAGGCATCGGCACCGACGCACGGGGACGGGTCTACGTCTGCGGCTACAGCGGCGGGGACGGCACGTTCGCCGACTACCTGGTCATCTGCTACAGCCCGTTGGGCGACTCCTTGTGGGCCCGGCGCTGGGACTATGGCGGCTATGGCAACTGGGCCACGGCACTGGTGGTCGACGGGGATGGCAACAGCTACATCACGGGCTACGGCTTCGGCCCGGCGACGCAGTACGACTTCCACACTATCAGCCTCGGGCCGGACGGGACGCCGCGCTGGCAGACAAGGTACAGCGGCTACGCGAACGACTGGGACCAGCCGGTCGGCATCGGGCTGGACGCTGACCGCAACGTCTATGTGGCCGGCTTCTCGATGTCCAATTCGCAGGACTTCGAATACGTTACCATCAAGTACGTTCAGGCCCCCGGCGTCGAGGAAACGCCGAGCGCCGAAGTGCGAACGACGAACCGCGGCCCGACCATCGTCCGCGGCGTGCTGCGTTTGCCTGCCTCACTCATCACTCATCACTCATCGCTCATCACTTCCGATGGTCGGAAGGTGATGGACCTGAAGCCCGGTCCGAACGACGCTTCGCGCTTAGCGCCTGGAATCTACTTCCTACAGTCGATTGACGGAAGTCGGCTGTCCGCATTCGGGATGCAGAAGATCATTGTCACGAGATAGCGAAAGGAAAACGGAATGACCTGGAACGTTCTTCGGGCTTGTATCGGCTGCGTCGCGCTATCCTGCGTTCTGCATGCCGATCCGCTCTGGTCCGGGACCTACAACGGGCCATACAACAGCTACGACGAGGTCTACGCCATCGGCGTAGACGACTCGGGCAACGTCATCGTCTCCGGCTTCAGCGAGCTCAGCGCGAACGATGCGGAGTTCGTCACCATCAAGTACAAACCGAGCGGCGACACCGCCTGGCTTCGGCACTTCAACCCGGGTTCCGGCTGCGACGGCGGGACGGCGCTTGCCGTTGACCGCTCCGGCAACGTCATCATCACCGGCTACCTCGGCAGTTCGACCTCACAGTACGGTGAGTGGCAGACCATCAAGTACTCGCCGACCGGCGATTCACTCTGGACTACGACCAGGGACTTCGGCAACCGGGACCGGCCGACTCAGGTCGCAGTCGACTCGGCGGGAAACAGCTACGTCACGGGCGAGGCGGGAAGCCTCAACTACCTCGACTTTGTCGCCGTCAAGTATGACCCGAACGGGACTGAGGCATGGGCATTCAACTATGACGGCGGAGACAACGATGGGGCGAACGCAATCGCGGTGGCTCGCGACGGCAACGTCTACCTGACCGGGTACACGATCCGGAGCGGCAGCTACGGCGACCTGCTGACCTGCAAGGTCAGCCCGACCGGCGAGTCGCTCTGGGCGACCGTCTACGTCGGGCCGGGCGGCAAGTCGGACATGGGCAGGTTCATCACGGTTGACGGTAGCGGCAACGTCCTCGTGGGCGGAGTCAGCAACGACAGCGCGGGCCGCAGCCACTATGTCACGATCAAGTACGCGCCGAACGGCGACACGCTCTGGACCCGGCGCTACGTGGGTGCGGGCAACCAGGACGACCAGATAGCCGGGCTTGCACTCGACCAGGCCGGCAACGTCTACGTGACCGGCGGCAGCTATGTCGACCAGAACCACTACAACTACGCGACCATCAAGTACAGCCCGGACGGGTCCGAACGCTGGGTAGTACTCTATGCCGGTCTCACAGGTCGGGCTACGGCACAGGGAATCGCGCTCGATGCCGAAGCCAATGTCTACGTCACCGGCTCGAGCGCCGACTCCACCGGCGGCTGGGACGTAGTCACGGTCAAGTACGACTCGGCCGGCAACCAGCGGTGGGTGGAGCGCTACGACCGGCCGAGCAGGTTCGACGAAGGCTACGTCCTCGCGCTCAGCCGCCAGGGAAACGTCTTCGTCGGTGGACGGACCGACGACGACAGCACGGGCATTGACTACCTGACGCTGGCCTACGGCTCAGCCGGTGCGGTCAAAGCAACGCCGAGCGCCGAAGTGAGAACGACGAACCGCGGCCCGACCATTGTCCGCGGCATACTCAATCTGCAATCTGCAACCTGCAACCTGCAACCGGAAGTCGCCCTGCTCGATGCAGCCGGCCGCAAGGTACTTGACCTTGTCCCCGGCCCCAACGACATCTCCCGCCTCGCGCCGGGCGTCTACTTCATGCGTCCCGCGTCTGGCGTGATGCGTAGTGCGTCAGGCGTTGAGCGTATGACCAAGGTCATCATCAATCACTAGGGAGGAAACATGAGAACAACCATCCTCGTTGGCGTCTGCCTGCTGCTGGCAGTGTCAGCGGTCCGCGCCGATTCGCTCAACTGCCGGCTGGTCGGAACCTATGGCGTACCGGTCGGGTATCCGACTGACGTTGCCGTCGCCGACAGCCTTGCCTACGTAGCGGCCGCGCATGGCGGCCTGCGCATAGTCAGCCTCACTGAGCCGCAGAACCCAACCGAGGTCGGGTTCTTCGACGCGATGGCAAACGCGATTGGCGTTGCGGTTCGGGATAGCATCGCGTACGTGGCCGGACACGCCGCCGGGGTATTCCTGGTCAACGTCGCCGACCCGCGCAACCCGACCCTGGCCGGACAGAGGGGTACGCCCGCCGTTGCCCCGCGCGTCGCGGTCAAGGACACCTTCCTCTACGTCACGAACCGCGACGCGGGCCTGCGTGTGCTCTCCGTGGCCAATCCGGTAAGCCCGTATGAGGTAGGCTTCTGCGACACCCTGGCCTTCTACGAGGACGTTGCGGTCAAGGACACCATTGCCTGCGTCAGTGGGGCGCTGCAAAGCCTGTTCCTGACCATCAACGTCGCCAATCCGGCCAGCCCAACGCTCGCCGGATACTGCGCCCTGCCGAGCAGCGGCCAGGGACTTTCCGTCTCGGGCAGCTACGCCTACGTTACGGCCGGGGACATGCTCATCATTGATGTCATCGACCCGACGGACCCACAGGAGGTCGGCCGCTACGCTAGTCCTAGCTACTCCGCGGACGTCCTGGTTGTCGGTGACTTCGCCTACGTGGCGGGCGGATACGCGGGCCTGCGCGTGGTTGACGTGTCGAACCCGCAGCAACCCCAGGAGGTAGGATACTACGACACGCCCGGCTACTCGAACGGCGTTGCCCTTGCGGGCGACTACGTCTGCGTCACCGAGGACCCGGTCGGCCTGCGCGTGTTCCAGTTCTACGGCGCGGGAGTCGAGGAGCGACGCTCCACGCCCGACGCTTCACGCATCACGCCCGGGGCAAGCATCGTCCGCGGCGTCCTTCGATTGGCGATTGACGGTTGCCGAATGTCGAATGCGGAGCTGCTGGACATCAGCGGACGCAGCGTGATGCCGCTGGAGTCCGGCGCGAATGACGTCTCGCGCCTCGCGCCGGGCGTCTACTTCGTGCATTCCCCGGTGAGTGCGGCCATCCGCAAAATCGTAGTGGGAGACTAGACCGTGAACCGAGAAAACACTATGAGTCGATTGACTCTGTGTGCGGCGACAATGTTGCTGTGCGGTTGCCTGTCCGCGCAGTGGCTGGAGACTACGATAGCCCTGCCCGATACGTCGATGCCGGGAGCCATGCTCTGCAACCCCGCTGCCGGCAAGCTGTACGTGGCGAACACTACCTCGGCCCACGGTACGGTCGACGTTGTTGACGCTGCGGCCAACGTCTTTGTCAAAGCCATCCCCTGCGGGGTGAATCCAGCCTCGCTCTGCTTCAATTCCGCGAACAACAAGCTCTACGCTGCAGCCGCATACGGGACTGCCGTGACCATCATCGACGCGGACGCGGACACCGTCATCAAACACCTAGCCATCGGCACCTGGCCGGGCCCGCTGGTCTATCACGCGCCGAGCAACCGCATCTACTGCGGCTCGGGCGGTGACCGCACCATCGCCGTCATCGACGGCGCCGGCGACTCGGTCATCCACCGCATAGCGGTTGCGCACATGCCGGACTACGTGTGCCTGAACCCGGGCATGAACAAGTTGTACGTGTCCATCCACTCGCAAAGCCGGGTCGAAGTCATCGACTGCGCGGCGGACACGATTTGCGCCCGCCTTACCGTGGGCGAAACCCCGGGTATGATGTGCTACAATCCCATGCAGAACCGCGTCTACGTCGCGCTCGACGTCGGCAACGACGTCGCGGTCATCGACTGCTCGGCCGACACCGTTATGCGCCCGATTCCGGTCGGTGTCTGGCCTACGTACGTCTGCTACAGCCCGGGCGTGAACAAAGTCTTCGCCGCGACGACCGGGAACAACAACGTCGGAATCATCGACTGCCAGACTGATTCGGTCCGGTCGTACGTCACGATTCCCGGCACGCCCGGTGCAATCGACGTCGATACGATTCACAACCGGGTGTATTGCACCGATCGCGACGGCGGCAAAGTGGTAGTGATCGACGGCGCGTCCGACTCGGCGATAGCGACCGTCACGGTCGGGGCGAAACCCGACCACCTGTACTGGAGCGCACAACGTCAGCGGATGTATGTCGCCAACTCGTGGGACCAAACGATATCGGTACTGCGCGATTCGGCCGCAGCCGTCGCGGAGCAACGCTCCACGCCCGACGCTTCACGCATCACGCCCGGGGCAAGCATCGTCCGCGGCGTGCTGTACCTGCTGCCCTCACCCTTCCCTCTCCCGCTGGGAGAGGGGCAGGAGGTGAGGGAGTGGAACCTGCTGGACATCAGCGGGCGCAGCGTGATGCCGCTGGAGTCCGGCGCGAACGACGTGAGCCGCCTCGCGCCCGGGCTGTACTTCGCACGTTTGGCAGTCGGCACTCGCCGCTCGACAACGACAAAGGTCGTAGTGACGCGGTAGAGGCACGCATGCTCAGATGGAAGATATCGTTCCTGACCTGTGTCGTTCTGTGCGCGATGGCTGCTGCCGACTGGTCCTACCGGTGCCCGTTGCCTACCGGAAACGACCTATTCGCGGTGCAGCACGTGCAGGCGAACACATGGCTGGTGTCCGGGGCGGGCGGCACCGTGCTCAAGACCACGGACAACGGGGCAAGTTGGTCCGACCACGGCGCGTACGGCAGACCGTACGCATTCCGCCGCATCCATTTCCCTGCGGACACCTTGACCGGGTTCGTGCTCGGACGTAGCGGGGACGGAGGCCGTGCCGTCTTCAGGACCACTGACGGTGGCCGCAACTGGACGATGGTCTTGTCCAACATCCTGTACCGTTTTGAAGACATCTGCTTCTCCTCCGATACGAGGACCGGTCTCGCCGTCGGCTACTTCCCTGGTTCCCCGGAATCGACGGTCGTCTTCCGGACAATCGACAGCGGCGTCACTTGGACGCGGTCGGAGCCTCGCGAGATCGGCCGGCTCTACGGTGTCTTGCTCCTGGCAGACGACCGAACCGGATATGCCGCGGGAAACTTGGGAACGTCCGGCGGGGTCGTATTCAGAACCACGGACGCGGGAGTCACGTGGAACCGCGTCGCTGGTCCGGTAGGCCATTCACTCACGCACATCAGCTTCCCGGTAGACGGCCAGACCGGGTACGCTGTGGGTAACTACGGTCTTGTCCTCAAGACCACCGACGCGGGGCTGTCGTGGGACTCGTCCGGTTTCCAGTCGGGCTGGAACAGCATCGGCGCCGGCTTTCGCGACAACCAGACCGGGTTCGTGCTGATGGGTGTGTACAACGGGGGCGCACAGACCCGCCACCGGACGACGGACGGCGGCGCAACCTGGTCGGAAGACACGACCAGCTCGTTCTACCCTACCTCCCTTGATTTCGCGGCCGACGGCGAGCACGTCCTGATGACCGGGCTGGCAGGCGACCTGAAGTTGAGCAGCGACACCGGCCGGACGTGGTTCGACCTCGCGCGGCGGGTGACCCGTCATACGCTGACGGGTGTTTCGTTCCCGACCGGGCCCGAGAGCGGCTATATGGCCAGCGACTTCGGCGGGCTGTTCGCCACCGGCGACTACGGACAGAACTGGATGGCGCTGGGCGCTTTCGACTCGACCTACCTCTTCACGGAGATTGTCTTCCCGGGCGGGCCCGAGACCGGGTTCGTGTCCGGCCGGCACGGCCTGAACCGCGGAGTCGTCTGTCGGACCACGGACGAAGGCGTCACGTGGGACTCGGTACTGGGGTCTTCGGGCTCCACTTTCAGCGACCTGTCGTTCCCGACTGGGGAAACCGGCTACGCCCGTGCCGGCAACCTCGTCTACCGCACCACCGATGCCGGGAGCACGTGGTCCCCACGCCACACCGGAACCTCGGCGACCTACCTCGACATGGACTTCTGCTGCGCTGACACCGGGATGCTCGTTGGTGAATGGGGCGCGGTCGCCCGGACCACCGACGCGGGCCAGACCTGGTCCGTAGTCAACGCCGGCATGACTGACGACCTGTACGCGGTCTCCCTGCTGCCCGGCGGTCAGGACGTACATGTCTGCGGCAGTGATCGGTACTTCGCGCGCTCTACCGACGGCGGCGAGACGTGGCAGGGCGAATTCATCGGCAGCTCCAGCGATTGCCTCTACGACATCACGTTTCCCGCGGGCGCGGACACCGGCTACATGGTCGGCGAACGAGACATATTCCGAACAACCGACCAGGGCGCCACCTGGACCAGCCAATTCCCGACGTCCGCGCTGCTGATGGCGGTCTGCTTCCCGGTCGACTGCCGCAACGGTTACGCCGTCGGCACAGGAGGGACCGTCGTCGCGACCGGCGATGCCGGCGGCGCGGTACACGAGACGCCGCACGCGGAACGGCGGACGCCAAGCGGCCGCCCGACCATCATCCGCGGCGTGCTGCGGCTGGGCTCACGACTTGCAGCTAGCGGCCCGCAGCGGGCGGAGCTGCTGGACATGAGCGGGCGCAAGGTGATGCATCTCGTGCCGGGCGAGAACAGCATTCGGCATCTCACATCGGGGGTCTACGTGGTGCGGCGCTATCAGAGCGGCAGACTACCGACGACCAGCCTGACCAAGGTGGCCGTCGTATGGTGAACCTGGCTGCGCCCCGGCGGGCACTACTTTGCGACTACGAAGTAGGAGAGATCCGCCCAGGTGACCATTTCGTCGTGGTCCTCGGCTCTGACCCTGATAGTGTCCCACTGGTTCTGCTCCACGGTGGAAGCGTCCCAGAACAACCAGTAGGTATCGGGCGGACAGCAATGCGCGGGAACCGGGTCGGCCCCCGGGAAATGGTACAGCACGCTTTTGACTTCATAGTCGTCAGTGACGACGACGACGATTTCGACCGGGCCGGCGTGGACCGTAGACCCGGGCTCCGGGCGTATTGGCACTATTTTCGGCGCTTTCGGTGGGCACATGTTACCCATGGCCACGAGTGCGAGGAATGCAAGAAACAGCCTTAGCAGTTTTCTCACGTTTGCCTCCTTGGTTGGCTGGCCGCGGCGTCAGATGGCACTATGTGGGATTCTATCGGCCTCGACTTTGCTGTCAAGCGCTCGGGCGTCATTCCCGTACGCGGAGACGCCGTCCCTGTGCTGCTCCTCAGGATCGGCTTGGCTGCACGTCAGTTTCGGCCATACGTCAGCCTGTGGTGGGACCCGGAGCCGGCTGTGCGGCGCCAACCTCAACTCTGGGGTCTCGGCCGTTGGCGGCAGTGCGCAGCGAGGGGTTGAGAAGGAGATGGACCATCAGCGCGGCACGGTGGATCCCGTCCCGAGCGTCGTCCGCAGCGTCTGTCGATTGCCGGTTGCCGAGTGCCGAATGCGGAGCTGCTGGACATCAACGGCGGAAGGCGATTGACTTGCGTCCCGGCCCGAACGAAGTCTCCCGCCTCGCGCCCGGCGTCTACTTCGTGCGAGAAGTGCCGTCAGCCACAGGCCGCAGGCTGTCGACCGCTACCAGAATCGTCGTGGCAAAATAGGAGGATGAGATGAGATTCTCTGTTCTGTTGCTAGCTGCGAGCTGCCTGCTGTCCGGCGCGTTGGCGCAAGGACTCGACAAGACGATATGGCTGCCGGACTCTTTCGTGGGAACCGCTTCCCCGTCGCGGCTGGTCTATGCGCCGGCGGGCAACTGCGTGTACGTCGGCGGCGGGGGCGGCCTACTGCTGGTGATCGACGGCGCCACCAACCACAAGGTCGCCCGCATCCCGGTTGCCGAAGCGGTGGGCGCTTTGCTGTACAACCCGACCGGCAACAAGGTCTACGCGGCGCAGACCGATAGTTTCTCGGTCGCTGTCATTGACGCCGCCAGCAACCAGCCGGTGGCGACAGTGCCGGTTGGCGGTCGTCCGCTGGCCCTCGGGTACAACAGCCAGAACGACAAGGTTTACTGTGCCACCGCTCAAAGGGTAGTGCTCGTCATATCCGGTGCGACCAATCAGGTGCTGGATACCGTTGCGGTCGGAACCGCGCCGACGGCGCTCGGGTACAACCCGTCCGGCAATAGGCTCTACTGCGTGAACGAGTACAGCGACAACGTGACCGTGATTGACGGCGCGACCAACGAGGTGCTGGCGACCGTCGCCACCGGCGATGAGCCGAACGCCGTCGTCCACAACCCGGCGGCAAACAAGGTCTACGTCGCCAATCGGGGCGCCGACCGCGTAACGGTAATCGACGGCTCGACCAACCAAATCCTGGCCCAGATCGATGACATATCGAGAGCGGGAGCGTTGTGCTACAACCCGGCCAACCAGCAGGTCTACTGCCTTGGCGGGCCGGGGCTGGTGGCAATCAGCGGTCCGGGCGATTCGGTGCTGGCGCGGATTACCCTGATGGGATACGAGCAGGGCCTCGTGGTGAGCGAGGCGCTGAACCGGGTGTACTGCGTCAGCGCATTGGATACGAGCCTGGTGACCGTGATTGACGGCTCGACCAACCAGCCGATGACCGAGGTCGAGGCCGGAAGCGATTCCCGAGCCATCTGCTTCAACCCGCAGAACGGCAAAGCCTACACCGCGAACCAAGCGTCGGACGACGTGACGGTCATCGACGCTTCGGCCGACACCGTCGTCGCGACCATCAAGGCCAGATACTCGCCCGTCGCGCTCTGCTACGACCCGGGTCGCAACCGGGTTTACTCGGCGAACGAAACCAGCGACGACGTGGCCGTCATCGACGCGGCTGCCGACACGGTGGTCACCTATGTCCGAACCGGGGACTGGCCTTACGCAATCCTGTACAATCCGACGAGCGACAAGGTCTACACCGCCAACACCGGTGGCGGCACCGTGACCGTGATTGACGCGGCAACGAACGCGGTCCGGGCGACGTTGCCGGCCGGCGCCGAACCGCAGGCGCTGTGCTGGAACCCCCAGAACAACAAGGTCTACGTCGCCGACTACTGGGGCGGCATCGTGACAATCATCGATGGTGCCGGCGACAGCGTCATCGCCAGCCTCACGCGCGGGACGGGTCCGGAGGGATTCTGCTACAGTCCGACGAGCAACCGGGTCTACTGCACGAACTCGAACGACGACATCGTGACCGTGATCGACGGGGCGACCAACACCTGGCTGCCGGACATCACGGTCGGCGAGTGCGACAACGCCATCTTCTACAATCCCGGCGACAACCGCGTCTACGTCGAAAGCCACCACGGTGGCCAGAACTCGGTGGCGGCAATCGACTGCCCCAGCGACAGCGTGGCGGCCTACATCGCGGTCGGCAACAACCCGAGCGCGATGGCCGGCGGCCCGGGCGGGACCGAAGTCTACGTCGCCAACCAGCAGAGCCGGAGCGTCTCGGTGATTGACTGCGCGGCGGATTCGGTTATCGCGACCGTGCCGGTCGGCAACAACCCGGTCGCGCTGGTCCTCGACACGCTTAGCAACCGTGTCTACTGCGCGAACGGCCAGGACGACAACGTCAGTGTCATCGACTGCGCGACCCGTCAGGTGATAGCGACCATTGCGGTGGGCAAGAGCCCGCTGGACCTGGTATGGAATCCGGCACGGAACCGGGTCTACACCGCGAACTCCGTGGGTTCCAGCATCTCGGTCCTCGACGACGCGGGCGGCGTCGAGGAAACGCCGAGCGCCGAAGTGCGAACGACGAACCGCGTCCCGACCATCGTCCGAGGCATACTCAATCTGCAATCTGCAACCTGCAACCTGCAATCGGAAGTCGTCCTGCTCGATGCAGCCGGCCGCAAGGTCATGAACTTGCAGCCCGGCGCGAATGACGTATCCGCCCTCGCCCCTGGCATGTACTTCATGCGTCAAGCGTCCGGCGTGATGCGTAGTGCGTCAGGCATTGAGCGAATGACCAAGGTCATCGTGACCAGATAGGAGCACTGAATGCGTATCCGTGTCCTGGTAGCTGCTGCTCTGGCCATCAGTGCAGTGGCCAGCCCGGCCCGAGCCGACGAGTTTCTGCTCGATACGACCATCGTTTACACGCCCTCAGTCGGCGGGCAGTCCGAGCCAGCGATAGCTTTCGACGGCACGAACTTCCTCGCGGTCTGGGAGGACCATCGGAGTGTGACCGCCTACGACGTCTACGGAACCAGGCTGAGAGCGGACGGCACCGTGCTGGATCCGGGTGGAATCCCGATCTCGCTGGCAGCCGACGGTCAGTATGACCCGGCGGTCGCGTTCGACGGTGAGAACTACCTCGTGGTCTGGGAGGATTCGCGCGGCACATCGAGCGACATCTACTGCGCCAGGGTCACGACCAACGGCACCGTGCTCGACACCGCCGGCATTCCCGTCTCGACCGTAACGCGCCATCAAGAGAGGCCTCGGGTCGCATACTGCAACGGGCAGTACCTTGTGGTCTGGGAGGACTACCGGAACAGCACGATCTACGCGGACGTGCGCGGAACGCGGGTCAGCACGGCAGGCCAGGTGCTGGACACGCAGGCAATCGAGATCGCCATGATGCCGGACAAGGACAAGGAGACGCCGGAAGTCGCCAGCGATGGCGTCAACTGGCTGGTCGTCTGGAGGTTCGGAGGAACCGACATCCACGGCGCGAGAGTGAACTCCGGCGGCGGCGTGCTCGACTCCGGCGGTTTCGTCATATCCGCAGCCGTGCTTAGTCAGGCAAGCCCGGCAGTCACCTTCGATGCGGCCAACTACCTGGTAGCCTGGGCCGACCTGCGCAACTATCCTCCGGCGAACTACGACATCTACTGCGCGCGGGTCACACCGGGCGCAACCGTGCTCGATACCGCGGGGATTGCGGTCTCAAAGGCGGCCGGTCACCAGATGCTGCCCGCCGTCTCCCATGGCGCTGCCGGCAGCTTCATAGTCTGGACCGACCGGCGCAATGATACCACCAGGTACGACATCTACGGAGCACGCGTCGCCGGGACCGGGCAGGTCCTCGACACATCGGGCATCAGGGTCTGGCAAGGTCGCCACACCGGCTATTACCCGGCCGTTGCTGCCGGCGACAGCTTCTTTGTTCTCTGGTCGTCCGGCAATGTGCTGGGTGCTCGGGTGACTGAGTCCGGGGTCGTCCTGGACACCGCCGGAATCGCGGTGGCGGTAGGGGCCAGTCATCAATCCGAACCGGCAGTCGCCGGGCTCGGGTCCGAGTACCTGGTTGCCTGGCAGGACTACCGCAGCGCCGAGTCCGAGTTCGACATCTACGCGGCCCGGGTTTCATCCGGCGCCCGGGTTCTCGACCCGACTCCGATTGCGGTCAGCACGGCATCCGGCTACCAGTTGTCGCCGGTGGTGGCCGCCGGCAGCGGGCAGTACCTCGTTGCCTGGGAGGACGCGCGGCGCGATAAGAACGACCTGTACTGCGCGCGCGTCGCTGCAACCGGGGCCGCGCTCGACCCGGCGGGCATCGCGGTGTCGGCACAGCCCGGCGAGCAGCGACATGCAGCGGCCGAGTGGGACGGAAGCAACTACCTGGTTGCCTGGGAGGACAGGCGCAACGGGCAGGACTTCGACATCTACGTGGCGAGAGTCAGTCCGGCAGGCGTGGTGCTCGACCCGACCGGAATCCCAGTTGCGGCCGCCACCGGGGACCAGCTCACGCCAGACGTCGCATTCGACGCATCGAACTGGCTCGTGGTCTGGGCCGACGCGACCAGCGGGGGCGACGTCCACGGCGCGAGGGTCACGCCCGGTGGGCAGGTGTTGGATACGGTACCGATTGTCGTCTCCGCGGCTCAGGGAGGGCAGAGCTACCCATCCGTCGCATGCGGCGGGGACCGCTTCCTCGTCGCCTGGATGGACAACCGCAGCGGCGTGGACCGGAACGTGTACGGCGCCAGGGTCGGCACGGGCGGGGCCGTGCTTGACTCGGCCGGTATTCCGGTCTCTACCGCCGAGCGCGAACAGCTCTATCCGACAGCAGCCTTCGACGGTTCGGACTTCGTCGTCGTCTGGGAGGACAACCGCCAGAGCTATGAGAACTACGATGTGTACGGCGCCAGGGTTTCTCCCGACGGCCTGGTTGGAGACACGGTGGTCATCACCCAACGACAGGGCAACCAGCGGACGCCCGACATCGCCCGTGGGCCGGACGCGCAGGTGCTTGTTGCCTACTCCGGCTGGACCGAGGAGATCGGCGGCCGGCCGGCGCGGACCATGCGGGCATGGGGCAAGCTCTACCCGGGCCCGGGCGTAGAGGAAGCGCCGAACGCCGAAGTGCGAACGACGAACCCCGTCCCGACCATCGTCCGCGGCGTGCTGCTCCTCTCGGAAGCTGCAAGCCGCAAGCCCCAAGCCGCAAGCTTGATGGACGCAACCGGCCGCAAGGTAATCGAACTAGAGCCCGGCGCGAACGACGTCTCGCGCCTCGCCCCCGGCGTCTACTTCGTGCGGCGCCTTGCCGGCGAGCACCCGGCGACGGAAAAGGTGGTCTTGCAGAGATAGGGCAAGGCTAAGGTTGAGGTCAAGGTTGAGGTAGAGTCCGGAACTAGGGCGTGAACGAAAGCGGGGCGGGCGATAGCCCGCCCCTGCTCCCTTCGACCCACTCGCCGTGACGATGTCCTAGGCTCGCTGCCACACGCGATTCTACAACCCTGTAGAATGGCGCGGGAGCGGGCTCTTGGGCCCATGTGCTTGAGGCTTGAGGCCTTAGGCTTGAGGCTGACGAAATGACACCCCCGCCTGGGGGACGGCCCTCCGGATAGAATACAGAACAGAGAAGACAGGAGACAGGAAGACTGTCTCGGAAGTTGTCTCGGGGAGTCCCTGGTCCCTTGTCCGGGGAGGAAAGTGAACAGGAGTTCGGGGGCCCGTGTGTCGGAGAGCAGGGGATGCAATTCGCCGGTTTGTCCTGCGGACTCTTCTCCGGTGAGTCCGGGCGCTTGCGGCCCGAGCAACCGTTGAGACAGCAGTCGAGGTCGCATGCGGGTCAGTCTCCAGGTTCGCTTGCCGGGCTATGCGCCGAGGCAATGCAGACTGCAGAGTGCAGATGGCAAGATGCAGAATGGTGGACCTGAGCGCGGCAGTGGCGCAGCGACGACGGCTGAGACGCGCGAGGTGCGCTCGGTCGGTGAGTGGGCCTGCCCGGGCGCAGAGCCGCTGCCGTCGCTCGCCTCCGGTCCGCACGGAGAAGCACAACTCCCGCAATCTCCAGCAGCCCCGCGCGGGTTGACAGGCGAGTGCCGCTGCCCTATAATTAACCGAGGTTAACAAAATTATCCATGGATAACACAGCCAGGGCGACGGGCAGTACGGACCTGAGCGAAAGCGCCCAGGACTATCTTGAGGCAATCATCGAGTTGGAGAGCGGGGACGTCCCGGTGCGAGTGGCGGCGCTCGCGCAGCGGCTGGAGGTGAGCCGGCCGGCGGTGGTGGCCGCGTTGCGGCGGCTGGCCGGGCGCGGGCTGGTACGGCACGAGCGCTACGCCCACGTGACGCTGACCGAAACAGGCCGATCGGCGGCGCGCCTGGTGGCCGGACGCCACCGGCTGCTGGTGAGGTTCCTTTCCGAGCTTCTCGGCGTCGGGGCGCAGGCGGCGGAGGCGGACGCATGCCGCATGGAGCACGCGCTGTCGGCCGGAACCATGCGGCGCATGGTGCGGTTCCTCGATTTCGCCGCCGACCCAGACGGTGCGGCCCGGTGCCGGGACCGGTTCGAGCGGTTCCTGGCGACCGGGAAGCGGTGCGAATGCGGAGGCAGGCATGAGTCTCGCTGACGTTCAACCCGGCAGCAACGTGCGGGTAGTGGAAATCGACGGCGGCCGCGGCATGGCCGGCCGGCTGAGCACGCTCGGTCTCATCCCCGGCACGGAGGTGAGCGTTCTGTCCCGGCGCGGGGGCGGGCCGGTGTTGGTCGCCCTGCGCCGCTCGCGTCTGGCAATCGGCCACGGGCTTGCCCGCCGCGTCAGGGTCGAGCCGGTCCCTGAATCCGGCACAGGATGTCACCACTAAGGCACAAAGACACAAATGGGTGAGGAAGGACCCGAAGCTCTTCTCTTGGTGTTCTTGGTGTCTTGGTGGTTCAATTTCGGAATCGGGGCGGCAGGAACCGGATCATGACCGCTGCTCCGGCCAAACGCCGGATTAGGGTGGCGATCGCCGGCAACCCCAATTCGGGCAAAACCACAATCTTCAACGCGCTGACCGGTTCGAGCCAGCATGTCGGCAACTGGCCGGGCGTGACGGTCGAGCGGAAAGAAGGCCGGTTCAGCTTCCAGGGGCACGAGGTCGAGGTGGTGGACCTGCCCGGTACCTACAGCCTGACGGTCTATTCGCTCGATGAGAAGGTTGCGCACGACTACCTGGTGCGCGAGCGTCCGGACGCGGTGCTGGCAGTGGTCGACGCGGCCAACCTTGAGCGGAATCTCTACCTCGTCGTCCAGTTGCTCGAACTCGGGGCCCGCGTGGTCCTCGACCTGAACATGAGCGACGTCGCGGCGAAGCAGGGGACCGCAATCGACGCGGCCGGTCTCTCCCGCGTGCTCAACGTACCGGTGGTGGAGACGGTCGCGAGCCGCGGCCAGGGGTTGGACGAGCTCCGCCGCGCGCTCCACGATGCCGGCCGGACCGAAGGCGGGCCGGCGCTGCGCGTGGACTACGGGCCGGATATTGAAGCCGAGGCGGCGGCGCTTGAGTCGGTGATGGCCGGCTGCGGGGACGCGCCGGGTCTGCCGCGACGCTGGCTGGCCCTGCGGCTGCTCGAGGGCGACGCCGACGAGCTGCACCACTTCAGTCCTGCCTGCCGCGCGGCGCTGGAGCCGGCATTGGGCCGGGCCCGCACCCGCTTGGAGTCGCGCCTGCCCGGGGGCATCGAGGCGGCGATGGTGCAGCGACGCCACGCCTATGCCCATGGCCTGGTGCATGAGTGTGTCAGGGAAGCGCCAGACGCGGAGGCCGGGCCGACCGCTTCGGACCGCATCGACCGGGTCGCAACTCACGCCTGGTTCGGGGTTCCGCTTTTCCTGGCGGTGATGGGACTGGCGTTCTTCGTCGTTTTCCGCGCCGGCGCGCCGCTCGCCGACCTGGTTGACACCGGGTTCGGCAAACTGGCGGCAGCCGCGTCGACACTGCTCGCTGCCGCACACGCTCCGGAGTGGGTGGGCTCGCTGGTCGCGGACGGGCTCATCGGTGGAGTCGGCTCGGTGCTGGTTTTCGTTCCCAATGTGGCGCTGCTGTTTCTCGTTATCTCGCTCCTCGAGGACTCCGGGTACATGGCGCGGGCAGCGTTCGTGATGGACCGCTTCATGCACGCACTCGGGCTGCATGGCAAGTCCTTCATCCCGTTGATGATGGGTTTCGGCTGCTGCGTGCCGGCAATCCTGGCAACCCGGACACTGGACGCGCGCAAGGACCGATTGCTCACCATCCTTATCTCGCCGCTCATGTCCTGCTCGGCCCGGCTGCCCATATACACTCTCTTCGCAGCCGCGTTCTTCCCGCGCCGGCAGTGGCTCGTAGTCTTCTCGCTCTATCTGCTCGGTATCCTGCTGGCCCTGGTCGTCGCCCGGGTGGCGCGCCGGCTGCTCTTCCCGGGCGAGGCGGCGCCGCTTATCATCGAACTGCCTCCGTACCACGCACCCGTGCTCCGGCACCTGCTGCGCCACACCCTGCAGCGGACCGGTCTCTTCCTGCGCAAGGCCGGCACGACCATCGCCCTGGCCGTGGTTCTGCTCTGGCTGCTGGCGCGGCTGCCCTGGGGTGCTCCCTACGCCTCGGAGGGGACGCTGATCGGACGGATCGGCAGCCTGCTGGCGCCGCTGTTCGCGCCGGCCGGGTTCGGCTTCTGGCAGGCGGGGGTATCGCTGCTGGCCGGGATAGTGGCCAAGGAGCTGGTCGTCGGGACCATGGGAACGTTGATGGGCACCGGCAGCCAGGGGTTGACGGCCGCCCTCCACGCCCAGTTCACGCCGCTTACAGCCTATGCGTTCATGGCGATGTCGCTCATCTACGTCCCGTGCGTCGCTACCATCGCCGCCATCCGGCGTGAGGCCGGCGGGCGCTGGGCCCTGCTCGCGACCGGGTACAGCCTGGCGCTGGGCTGGGTCGTAGCCGTCGCCATCAACCAGGTCGGCCGGTTGTTGCTGCGCTAGCCGGAGGAGAGCCGGGCACCTTGCTCGCTCGCACAGGTCGTCCCGTTTGCCGCACGCGCGGAGGGTGGAAAACGCTTGATTCGAGGCCCGGGTGGGGGTAGACTCGCGGCGTCGTAGGTTGAATTCCGAAGCTCGAATCCCGAACACCGAGTCAAACCAGATTGACGCCAGGCGGACGGCGAGCCGTCGGCAGCCTACGCAAACAACTTCAATTTCCCGGTGCACTGAGACGTGAGAGGAGAGGTCTTGGCAGAGCAGCACAGTCTGTTTCCGAATCAGGCCGCAGAGTTCGTCGCCCTGACCCACTATTGCCGGTGGCGGGAGGAAGACGGCCGCCGCGAAACGTGGGACGAAGTGGTGGAGCGGGTCGTATCGTTCCTGCGCAACAACACGCCCGGGCGCGAGGGCGTGCCGCCCCGGGTGTGGGAAAGGATACGGGACGGGCTCGCGACGTTCAGCGTGATGCCGTCGATGCGGCTGGTGGCGACCGCGGGCCCGGTCGTGCTCAAGGACAACGCGTGCATCTACAACTGCGCCTATTTCCCGATCCGGGACCTGCGCAGTTTCTCCGAGTTGATGTTCCTGCTGATGTGCGGATCGGGCGTCGGGTTCTCAGTGGAACGGGAGTTCGTGCAGCAGTTGCCGCCGGTGGCGCAGCCGGGCGTGGACTGCCGCGATGACTACGCGATAGAGGATTCGCGCGAGGGCTGGGCCAAGGCATTCCTTTTCGCCCTCGAGACCTGGTTCGCGGGCGAGTCGGTGCGTTTCGACTTCTCGCAAATCCGCCCGTACGGCGCGCGGCTGAAGCAGATGGGAGGCAGGGCGTCGGGCGCCGAATCGCTGCAGCATCTGTTCGCCGACGTCGAGGCAATCGTGCGCCGGGCTGCGGGCCGGCGCCTGACGCCGCTGGAGTGCCACGACATCTGCTGCATGGTGGCCGAGAAGATCGTGATGGGCGGGAAGCGCCGTTCGGCCATGATCTCGTTTTCGGACCTCGATGACGAGGAGATGCGCCACGCCAAGGACTTCTCGCGCGGCCCGGTCCCGTCCTACCGGTTCATCGCCAACAACAGCGTAGCCTACACGAAGAAGCCGGACCCGATTGTGTTCATGAACGAGTGGGCGGCGATGGCCGCCTCCGGCTCGGGCGAACGCGGCATCCTGAACACGAGCGCCGTGCCGGTCGCCTGCTCGCAGACCCGCAAGTACCGCGGGGACGAACGCACCAATCCCTGCGGCGAGATCATCCTCCGCCCGCACCAGTTCTGCAATCTCTCCGAGGTGGTGCTGCGGCCCGCGGACGACATCGGCACGCTGGTCGACAAGGTGAAGACCGCGGCCTGGCTGGGCGTGATCCAGGGGACTTTCACTTTCTTCCCGTTCCTGCGCAAGGAGTGGGCGGAGAACTGCAACGAGGAACGGCTGGCAGGGGTGTCTTTGACCGGGCAGATGGACCACCCGTCGCTCCTCACCGAGAAGGTGCTGGAGCAGTTGAAGACCGTGGTCGAGCGCACGGTCGAGGAGGCCGCCCGCTGTCTCGGGGTTCCGGCCGCCACCGCTTACACCTGCGTCAAGCCGTCGGGCACGGTGTCGCAACTGGTAGACTCCGCCAGCGGCCTGCACCCGCGCTGGAGTCGCTACTACCTGCGCCGCTACCGGATTGCGGCCAACGACCCGGTCCTGGCCATGCTCCGTGCCCAGGGGTTGCCCTGGGAGCCGGAAACCGGCCAGACCCGCGACAACTTCACGACCGCGGTCGTCACCTTCCCGGTCCAGGCGCCCGCGACCGCGGTCTTCCGCGACGGGATGGACGCGTTCAAACAACTCGACTGGTACCGCAAGGTGCAGCAGCACTGGTGCACGCACAACGCCTCCTGCACGGTCTACGTGAAGCCGGATGAGTGGCTGAAGGTCGCGAACTACGTCTACGAGCACTGGGAAGAGATCGTCGGTGTAACGTTCTACCCTTACACCGATGCCGAGTACGAGCTGGCGCCGTTCGAGGAGATCGACGAGGCGACGTACCGGGACCGGGCGGCGAAGTTCCCGAAACTCGACTTCTCGCAGCTCGGCAAGTTCGAGGCGATGACCGGCGACACCACGACCGTGGACGTCGAGCCGGCCTGTTTCGCGGGCCGCTGCGAGATTCTCTAGCGCGGGCGCGGGCTTTGACACTCGGAGCCGGCCCTTACAGTACCTTCTCTCAGGCAGACTCGCAACCGAAGGGAGACGAGTGATGTCTAACCGAACCATCTACCTGAACGACGCGCTGTACGAGTACCTGCTCGGGGCCTCGCTGCGCGAGCCGGACGTGCTGCGCGAGCTGCGCGACGAAACTCGGCCGATGCCTGAGGCCGACTGCCAGATTTCGCCCGAGCAGGGGCAATTCATGGCTCTGCTCCTGCGGGTGATGGGCGCGAAGCGCGTGCTTGAGGTCGGGACCTTCACGGGTTACAGCTCGCTCGCGATGGCGCTCGCGCTGCCTGAGAATGGGAAGGTCATCACCTGCGATCGAAGCGAAACATGGACGGCAGTCGCCCGGCGCTACTGGCGGAAGGCCGGAGTCGAGGGCCGAATCGAACTCCGCCTGGGCGAGGCGCAGAAGACGCTGACGCAACTGCGCAAGGAGCGCGGACGCGACAGCTTCGACTTCGCGTTCATCGATGCCGACAAGACAAAGGACGGCGCCTACTTCGAGCAGTGCATGGAGTTGGTGCGTTCGGGCGGCATTATCGCTATCGACAACACTCTGTGGAGCGGCAGGGTGGCGGACCGGGCGAAGCGCGATGCCGACACGCGGGCCATCCGCGCCTTCAATGCCGCGCGGGTTGATGACCAGCGCATCGACCTGAGCCTGGTGCCGATTGCCGACGGCCTCACCCTCTGCCGCAAGCGCTGAGATACCGGCACAGACAATTCAGTAGTCAGAAACCAGATGCCAGAATTCGGAGAGGTGGATTCTGAAGCAATGGCACATGGGCGCCCGTTCTGAGACTTCTGACATCTGACCTCGGTTGTGCCCTTCTTCGGGAGGGCTTTACTTGTGGAGGGCTGCGCCTAGACTGACCGCCGACCACCAGATGAAAGCCGCCAATTCGTCCCTGCTCATGCTCGCGACCGGCGCGGCGATCGTCAGCTTCACTGGGCCGATTGTGCGCGTGCTCGCCGTGGCGCCCACGGTCACCGCGTTCTACCGGATGGTCTTCGGCGGCGCCATACTGCTGCTGATCGTCGGGCTTGCGCGGGAGCGCCTGAGACTGGACCGTAACTCGCTTCCGCTCGCCGCGGCCGCCGCTCTTTCGTTCGCCTTTGATATGACGATGTGGAACCGCAGCATCCGGCTGGTCGGGCCGGGCCTCGCTACTATCCTGGTCGGCTGCCAGGTGTTTCCCATGGCCGGCATCGGTCTTCTTTTCGGCCGAGAGAAGCTGACCTGGCGCCTTGCCGCGGCAGCGCCGCTGGCAATCGTCGGCCTGGCGATGATAGTCGGCGTTGACTGGCGGCTTGGCAGCACCGGGTTCAGGCACGGCGTCCTTTTTGGGCTCGGCAGCGCCTGCTGCTACACCGGGTATCTCGTGGCCCTGCGCCGGCTGCAGCACAGCGCTGGGCTGGCCGGGCGAGTTTCAAACATGGCGACCGTGTCGGCGTGCTGTGCCGGCTTTCTTGGCATCATTGCCCTGATACAGCGGGAGAGTTTCGGGATTCCGGACGTGCCGAGCCTGGGTCTGTTGCTGGCCCTGGGCGTCATCGGGCAGGTGCTGGCGTGGGTGCTCATGTCCGGCGGCCTGCCGCGCGTTCGCCGTTCACTGGCGGGTCTGCTGCTCCTGCTACAACCCCTGCTGGCGGCGGTCTGGGACGTGGTCTTCTTCAGGCATCCGGTGTCGTTCATGCAGGCTGCGGGCGCGACTGTGACACTTCTCGCCATCTACCTCGGCACGATCGCAGGGCCTGCCGAGGTCGACTAGGGCAACGGTTCGGCCGAAGTCAGATGCCAGAATTCAGAGTGCAGAAGTCGGAGTCCGCAATCTCGGCGGCTGGCTGCTAGCCGACAGTCAGTTCGCCGGCGAGATCCTGGCTCAGAAGTAGCCGCACTTCGGCTGGTCTGAGATTCGAGTCGCCGAGCAGGACCATCAACTTCACCAGCGCGGCCTCGGGCGTGATGTCGCGGCCGGATACGACTCCGGCGTCGATCAGTTGGGCGCTCGCCTTGTAGCGCTCGAGTTCGACCGTTCCGCCGCCGCACTGAGTAACGGCAATTGCCACGACCCCGCGCTCTACCGCCGCCGCAATCGGGTCGAGAACCCTTGAGTCAGATGGCACGGTGCCGGCGCCGTAGGTCATCAGGACTACGCCTTTGAGGCGCGGGTCGGAGAGCACGTCCTCCAGAATCGACGCTTCCTGAATCCCGGGAAAGAAGATGACGGAGGCGACATTGGGCTCGATGTGGCTGCGCAGACGCAGGCGTGAGCCCGGTGGCCGCAGGACGCGACGGTCGACAATGATGCTCTCACCGGCGGAAGCGAGCCGCGGGTAGTTGGGAGACGTGAACGCGGCGAACCCGGAGGCGTTCACCTTGCGGCTGCGGTTGCCGCGTAGCAGCTCCTCGTGGAAGAAGATTGAGACCTCGGGGACGACAGGCAGACCTGAGTGCTTCGGGTTGGCGATGAGCAACGAGGTGAGCAGATTCTGGAGGGCATCGTTGCGCACGTTGGCAAGGTGCGAGCGCTGCGCGCCGGTGAGCAGAACGGGCTTGCCCAGCCCCTCGAGCATGAAGCTGAGCGCTGATGCGGTGTAGACCATGGTGTCGGTGCCGTGGAGCACGACAAAGCCCTCGTAGCGGTCGTAGCTCTCCTCGATGAGCCGCGCCAGTTCGACCCAGTATCCCGGTCCGATGTTGCATGAGTCGAGCGGTTCGAGGCTGGCGCCATCCACATTGAACCCGATGTAGCGCGGGTTGGTGCTGCCGTCGGCCAGGAGTTCCGAGAGCGAAGATGTGCGACGGCGGAAATCTGCCCAGTCGACGACCACGAGCGGGCTCTGCGGGTCCGACGGGTCGCGGGGCATCGAGCCGATGGTGCCGCCGGTGTAAATGACCAGCACACCCGAGCCGCGGTTACCGGCCTCGTAGCGGTGCTGGGACGCGGTGGCCATCAGGCAGAATCTAGCCGCGATATCGTCCGGAGTCAAACACGGGCCGGAGGCGAGGCTTGACGAAGGGCGGTCAGCGCCGGAGAATCACTGGCCATGTATGGCCTGCGTGCAGTCGCTCTCATCCTCGCGCTCGCTGGTCTGGCCACGGCTGACGACTCGCTGCTGGTGCTCTTCGTCGGGAACAGCTACACGTACGTGAACGACCTGCCCGGGCTGTTCCAGGGGCTATCTGAGGCCGGGGGCCGGCCGTTGCGGACCGACGCCGGCACGTTCGGCGGCTACTCGCTTAACGACCACGCCAACTCGCAGGCGACGCTCGACAAGATCGCACAGGATTCGTGGTCCTTCGTGGTGCTGCAGGAGCAGAGCGTCATACCGACGATTCACTATTGGCGGTACAACAGCATGTACCCGGCTTCCCGCCTGCTAGACTCGCTCATCAGGCTCCAGGACGCGAAGACCGTCTTCTTCACGACGTGGGGTCGGAAGCATGGCGGCCAGTGGAGCTATGGTGACTCGCTGAGCCCGGATTTCCGCGACTTCTTCGAGATGCAGGATAGCTTGTGCGTGGCCTACCAGGAGATCGCGGGCGAGTTGTCCTCTGGCCTCTGCCCGGTCGGGACGGCTTTTGCCCGCGCCCGCCAGGTTGACTCGCTCGTGGACCTGTGGCAGGGCGACAACAGCCATCCTACACTCGAGGGTACCTACCTCGGAGCATGCGTGTTCTACGCGGTTCTACACGAGGCGAACCCGGTGGGCCTGCAGTTCTACGGTGGCCTGGACTCGGCGACCGCGCGGTTCTGCCAGGAGATCGCCTGGCAGACTGTGTCGGATATTACTGACGCACCGACAGGCGAGCGGCAGCGGGTCGAGAGAGGTTTGTACGTCTTGAGTTCTTTGCCCACGGGTATGACAGTGTATGACCTATCGGGAGCAAACGTCACGGCGAGGGGTGCGTTTCTGCCGCGCGGGGTGTATTTCGTCCGACAGGACCAGGCGCAGGCAGCGCAGAAGGTCGTTGTTGTCCGCTAGCGTCGGGACGATGCAGTCGATTGCTGCAGCATGAGAGGAGTAGAGATGGCAAAACACAGGGTGAAAGGACTGGCCTTCGCGTCGGTGTACGTCGACGACTTCGAGAAGGCCTATCGGTTCTACGCCGAAGTCCTCGGTCTGGAAAAGGAGTACGACATGGGGAGCGCGGCATGCTTCTTCAAGCTTCCCGACAACACCGGGCTCTACCTGCAGGGCAAGAACAAGGCCGCGAGCTACGGAGAAGACACGATGCGCACCGCGTTTGTCTTCTCGGTCGAGTCGGCCGAGGCAACCTATGAGCGACTCAAGGCCGCGGGTGTCAGGTTCATCTACGCGGAGCCGAAGCACATGGGTGGAGACAACTACTGGTTCCAGTTCTACGACCCGGCGGGCAACATCCTAGAAGCACTCGGGGGCAAGTAGGAGGCACGGGCGATGGCGACGGACAAGGGACTCGTGGTCAGCATCAACCGGGCGCCGGTGCTCGCTTTGTGGGCTACGGTCGTGGCCGAGCGGCTGGGCTTCAGCCGCGAAGAGGCGCTGTCGCTCGGCAAGGCGGTGACCGGCCTGAACGCGCAGGCCAAGGGGCGGCACCTCGGGATATACAAGAAGCACGAGATGCCGGGAGAGCGACGCGAGGGGTGGGCGGACTCGGTCGAGTTGTTCGGCCGGGAGGTGCCGGTGACGCGTACCGCGGAAGGCGTGCGCGCCTTGTCAAAGGGTGAACCGGTTCCGGCCCGAAGCGCTCAGGCGTATCTTGAGTCCAAGTTCGGCGAACACCTGGCAGCCGTACGGGCGGCGATGGAAGAGCTGGCCAAGTCGATGAAGCCGGACGTCCTGGCTGCCCGGGCCTTTGCCTTTTACGCGCAGTTCCGACCGCAGATTCCCGACGGAGTCAAAGGCTGGGGCGCAAAGGGAGAGTTGGATACGGATCTCATCCGATCGCTGGCAGGCCCCCGGAAGTGACGAAGTCATCCGTGCCCGTGTCCTTCGGTTTTGCGGTACACCCGCCGACGCTCAGGCACATACGCAAGGCCGTGCCCGCGCTATGCCTCGTCCCTGATGGTCTCGTCGTGTCCCTCATCAGTCTTCAGAAGCCGTGCCTCATTTCACGCGTGCGCAAGGTCATTTCCGTTCTCGGAAACGAGGTCCAGGGTTTCTTCGTCGTCTGCCCGCTGCTGCCGAAGCAGATGCTCGAACTGGAGACGGAGTTCGTCATAGACCGCATTGTCGGTGCCGGCAGGATTGCCGAGAGGCTTGGCGCCGGAATCCTGGGCCTCGGCGGATACACGTCAATCGTCGGCGACAAAGGGCATACGGTTGCCTCCCGGATGAGAATCGCGGTGACGAGCGGAAGCGCGATGACTGCCTGGTCGGCCGTCGAGGCGATTCGTCGTCTGGCCAAGCAGCGTGGCGTTGCCCCGGGCAGTTCGACGCTCGCGGTTATCGGCGCGAGCGGCTCCATCGGTTCGCTCTGCACCAAGGTGCTGGCACCCTCGGTCAAGAAGGTCATCATCAACGCCCGGCATCAGGACAGGCTGGAGAGGCTACGAGGCGATGTCGCTAGGTCCTGTGCCGCCGAGGTGATCGTGGAGATGGATGCTCACAAGGCCGTCGCGGCTGCCGACCTTATCATCACAACGACCAGCGCTCCAGACGCGTTGTTCACAGCAGAGGAACTGCGGCCGGGGAGCATAGTTGCCGACGTATCGGTGCCCAAGAACATCTCCAAAGCCCGGCATTCCCGCGACGACGTGACCGTGGTTGACGGAGGAAGGGTGAAGCTGCCAGGCAAGCCGGAGTTCAGCGTCGACATCGGGCTTTCCCGAGGCGTAGTATATGCCTGCATGGCCGAGACCATGGCGCTGGCGCTCGAAGGCAGACTGGAGAACTTCTCCCTGGGTGACAACATCAGTCCGGCCAAGGTCGAGGAGATAGGGCAAATCGGCCGGAAGCACGGGTTTGAGGTCTGGCTCGGTGAAAGCGCCGTGGAGATTGAAGAGGAGGGGTGATGACGACAGGGGAAGGTGCCTGATGCAGACCGGCCTGTTGAGTCTCGTTCAGTCGATGGTCACGCCGGCAGTGATGATCTCGGCGTGCGGGTTGCTGCTGCTGTCGGTCTCCAACAAGCTTGCGCGCATCGTTGACCGGATTCGCGGGCTGAACTCGGAGGATCGAGAACTGCCTGCGGATGTTGATATGGTCCGGCGCCTATCCATCCGCAATCAGATTGACATCCTGCTCCGCCGCGCCGTGCTCCTGCGCAACGCCTGCGGGCTGCTCTACTTTGCCGTGGCCGTCTTTGCCCTTACCTCTCTTTGCGTCGGCCTTTCGCATGCCGCCCAGTTCTTTGAGGTGCTGATGCTCGTGCTTTTCGTCCTCGGGCTGGCATCGGTCGTCTGGGCCGGCATCCTCGCCTACCTCGAGATACGCCTCTCCCATCAGGCAATCATGGAGGAAATCAAGGAGCTCCGGCTGCACGACTAGTCCGGCGACGGGGGTTGACTTGCATCCGGTTAGGTCTACACTGATTCATCATCCGCCGGCGGCCGCGATCCTACCGGCCGAGCGGACAGAGGAGGAATGATGCGGACACTAGTCCTTTCGCTGGCGCCCATGCTGGTCCTGGCGTTGGCGCCGACACTGGTCAGCGAGCGGCCGATGGGTACCGGTGCCTGGCAGTTTCGCTCGCCGTCCGGCAGCTACGCAGCCAAGGTGGAGTACTCCGCCGGCAACACCGAATTTGTCCCGTTCGATCGGTTCGAACTACTCGATGCCGCCGGCAAGACGGTATACGGAAGGAGCGGTAGCGGGCACACGGTCCTCGACATCTCGGACAACGGGCTGGTAGTCGGGGTCGACTTCGACGGGCCCGTGTCGGGAGGGGCGAGGCTGCACTTCTACGACGCGGAAGGCAAAGAGCGCGGCACCGCCGAGGTCGGGTTCTGGGACCGACATGGTTTCTCAGCGAGCGGCAACGTCTACTGCGTGCTCGACGGCAAGCAGGGACTGCGGGTCTTCACTTCCGAAGGCAGGGAACTCTACAATGCCGGTCGCGGCAACCGCTTCGCAGTTTCCGCGGACGGCCGGCAGCTGGCGCTGGCGACCGACGAGGCAATCCGGCTCCTGAAGGACGGCGCGCCGGTCGCCGAGGTTCCTGTCGCCGTACCCTTCGTCCGCGGGATGGTATTCTCCCCGGACGGTGAGCGTTTCGGATACTGCGAGCGGCGCACGCTGTACCTGTACCGAGTCCGGGACGCGGCTCTCGAGTTCCAGTTCCAGCCTGAGGACCCGAGGCTGCAGTTCATCTCGCTCGACGTTGGTAACGAGCTCACGGCTGCCGGCCTTGACCTTGACGGTGGCAAGGGCACTCCCAACCGACACCGGATCGGGCAGGTGGTTCTGCTCGACCCGGCCGGCGCTCCGGTCTGGCAGCAGGAACTCACCTACAGCCGCTGGAGCAGCGCCATGCCAGGCGTTCGATTCGGGCTCGGCCGAACGCTCACTGTCAAGACTGCCGACGTGGTCCGAGAGTACCGCTATCAGGAGGAATAGATGAAGAGCCTGTTGGTCTTCACCGCGCTGCTCACTACCGGTTTCGCGCTCCCCTGGCCGCACCTGCCGCAGAATTCGGTTCATCCCATCGGCAACGCCTGGGGCAACTACCAGAACTACGGTTCGGCCTACATGCACAACGGGCAGGATATCATGGTCGCAGCCCAGGCTCCCGTCGTCGCCATCAAGCCCGGGTATGTGAAGCAGGTCTGGCTCGGCGGCAGCCCGCTCTACAACGGTGTGACCGTCGCCGATTCGGCCGGCGCTTCGTTCTGCTCCGGGTACATGTACTACCATATCGACGACACGACGATCCAGGTCCAGAACGGCGACACGGTCGCGGTCGGCGACACGCTTGGGTTCATCTCGACCTGGCCGGTGGCCGATTTCCACCACAACCACTTCTCGGCAAACCACAACTCCGGCATAACCTGGTCTGACTACGGTGCGTTCTACCACAATCCGCTGCTCGACCTGTCGCCCGACAACGATACGGTGGTGCCATGGTTCAGCAACGCCTATTCCGGGCAGCGCTTTGCCGTCTGCCGAGACAACTCGAGCAGCTACCAGGGCAGGGATAGCGTCTACGGCACGGTTGACCTCATCTGCCGGATTGACGACCGCATCAACCACCGGCTTTGGCGGGTCTGCATCTACCGCATTGACTACTCAATCCGCGACACGGGAGGCACCTACATCGTCCCGCCGACGCGGGCGTTTGAGATGTCGGATTCGATCGACGGGTACTCGGCCACGCAGTCGCGGGTCGTGTACAAACAGGATGCCACCTGTCCCACCCGCTGCAACTACGACTCGACCGCCCGACAGTACTTCTACATCTTCACGAACACCGATGGCGACTCGCTCGTCGAGCCTTCCGACTCGCTCGCCGGCTGGAACACCACCCTCTCGCCCGACGGAGACTACTGGGTCAAAGCAGTCGCCCGGGACGAATACGGCAACTCCAGGGCTGACAGCATGCTGTTGCAGGTCAGGAACGACACCACACCCCGCCACGACGTGGGTGTATCGAGTATCGCCTCGCCGCCGGCAGCGGTCGATTCCGGCACGGTCGTCGCGCCTGCCTGCACCCTGTACAACTACGGCAACCGCAGTGAAAGCTACAGCGTACGGATGACCATCGGTCCTGACTACGACACCGCTATCAGCGTGAACCACGCCGCGGGCACGAAGCAGGCCGTGCTCTTCCCGAGCTGGACAGTGAGCTATCCGCCGGGCTTCTACGCCGTCACTTGCTCGACCCGACTAGGCACCGATACCCTATACGCCAACGACCGCATGCAGGACTCGGTCGAAGTCAAACCGCCTCCCGGTGTCAGCGACGCCGGTCTGACTGCCGCCGGCACCGGGATCGAAGCAAGCCCGAATCCCGCGCGCCGGCACGTCCGCTTTCAGCTTGCACCAGACCCGGATGCCGCTCCGGCCGCGCTGAGCATCTTCGATGCCGCCGGTCGCTGTGTCCGCACGCTGCGGGCTATTCGGCCGGGCGGTTCCTCGCCGCTGATCTGGGACGGCTGCGACGGGAGTGGCAGGATGCTACCCGGCGGCGTCTACTTCTGCCGCGCGGCTGGGCAGCATGCCGCAGTCGAAGTGGTGCTGCTGGACTAGTCACGTGTCAGGAATCGTCTTCCTCCGCACCCGGGAGTTCGAGCGCGTGGTCGCGTTCTATCGTGAGCGGATAGGGATGACGACGTGGCTCGAGCAGCCGGGTATCGCCATCCTGCGCCACGGCAACCTGCTGCTCGGCTTCAACCGGCAGGGGGTGGCGGACACGCAGGGCGTCTTCACCTTCTTCTACGAGACGCGGGCAGAGGTCGACGCGATGCACGGACGCCTGGCCGACGTCGCGCTCGGCCCGCCGAAGGAGAACCCGGAGTACCGTATCTACCATTTCTACGGACAGGACCCGGAGGGGCGCTCGGTCGAGTTCCAGCAGTTCCTCCACCCGGTGAGTTCACTGTTCCTTCCTGATGTCAAACTGCAGCGATTCCGTCATACCTAAACCGCAGCGAAAACGTCATAGGGAGTTCTCTTCGGCGGACGCTGTGGCCGAGGCCGGTCAATGGTATGGGTTACGGGAATGGTCCCGGCTCTTTCATGCCGGACGTGGATCGAGCCGTCAAACCACTCCTGCACGTTGACTTGGGATCCGGCGATAGGGAAACTGCGAGTATTGGGCTTGAGCTGGTAGCTGCATCCGTGGTAGCTGATGGTGTTGTCGTTTTGGACCTCGCGGGTGGACTTGGCGCAGAGGACGGTGCGCAGGTCTAGTCCCTCGGGAATCGATCGGAAGGCCTGTTTGGGATCTCGTGGTTTGACTCCGAAGCGTTTGGCGTACTTGGGGATGAATACCCGATTGAGGTAGTCGGTGGCTTTTTCGGGGTCGGTGATTTGGTGATGGTCGAGTTCTGCGACCAGCCGGTCTTGTAACGAGCCGTTGATCCGCTCGCCCCTTCCCCGGGCCTGCGGGCTGTTGGCGAAGATGAGTTCTACGGCCAGGCTGTGCATGGCGATCTCGAAGTGGGTAGGTTTATCGTCACGCTGGAAGAGATGGGTGCCGCCGTGGCGGGTGGTAGTGAACTGGCCGGCGTGGTCGAGGTAGAGCGCGGCGGGAATGCCATAGCGCAAGCCGACGTGGTAGAAGACGTTAAAGCAGCCGGCCAGCGTTTCTTCGCGGTCGAATCGGCCATGGAGGGGCATGCCGGTGGCGTCGTCGGTGGCGAGGATGAGAGTGGACGGCGGTTGATTGATGCCAAACCAAGGATGCGGGCTGCCGTCGATGAAGACGAGCTCACCGAAGCGGGCTCGGCGCTCTCTTCTGCGCCGGTGGTTGCCCTGAGAGCGATGGCGATGCTTGGGCGGGACACCGGCGGCTCGGAGCCAGCGGCGGATGCTGTCGGGACTGAGCTTGATGCTTTTCTCTTCGGCGAGGGCCTCGGCGAAGTGGCAGGCGTTGTACTTGGAGAACTCGGTCTGAAAGAGGTCCAGCACCTGTTGGCGCAGGGCTTGTGGTTTGGCGTTATGCGGCTGGCGGCCACAGTTGCCATGGCGGATGCCCATATCGCCCGTGGTCCGGACCTTGGCCTTGAGCCGGAAAACCTGGCGTGCGCTCAGCTTCAGCATCGGAGCTGCGGATCGCGCCGAGAGTCCGGCGAACGTCTGGTGGATGACGGTGAGCCGTCTCACTTCCGGCTCCGTGAAGAACGTGCATTCCGACATGCAACTAGCATAACGTCATCCCGCCCGCTACCGTCAATATGACATTTTCGCTGCAGCATAACCCTATGACATTATCGCTGCAGTTCCACACACTGTTCCTTCCTGATTGACCGGGCGCGGCGCGGCGGTATAATACGCCGCGAGATGCAGCCGCCCATTTTCGGTATCTCCGGGCTCCGGGGGATCATCGGTGACAGCCTTGTTCCCGAGACAGTAGCCCGCTACGCTGCCGCATTCGGCACATTTGTCGGCCACGGCACGGTCGCGCTCGGCCGTGACTGCCGGGCTTCGGGCGAGATGATGCAAACGGCCGCGACCGCCGGGCTGGTATCCGTCGGCTGCGAGGTGATGGACCTCGACGTCTGCCCGACGCCGACCGTCGTCTATGTAACCCGGCGCGGCACGGTCGCCGGCGCGATCATGCTCACCGCCAGCCACAACCCCGAGCAGTGGAACGGCATGAAATTCGTCAGCCGCGAAGGCCAGTTCCTCTCCCCGGACGAGGTCGCGGCATTCCGAAAACTGGTCAAGGGAAAAGGCGCGAAGTACGCGGACTGGGACGCCCTGCGCCCGGTGAAGAAGAACCCGAACGCCATCTATGCCCATATCAACTCGATACTGTCGAACGAGCTCTTCCGCAGCATCCGGCCCGCGCTGATCGAGCGGAAGATGAAGGTCGGAGTGGACGCGGTCAACGGCGCGGCATCGGTCGCCGCCTGCCAGCTGGTCGAGGCGCTCGGCGCCGAGCCGGTCAGACTCTACTGCAGTATCGAACCGATGAAGCAGGGAACCACGTTCCCGCGCAAGCCGGAGCCCGAGGCGCAGAACCTCGGCGACCTCTGCAATCTCGTGCGCGAGCGGAGGCTGGATCTCGGGATTGCCTTCGATCCGGACGGAGACCGGTTCAGTTGTGTTGACGAGACCGGTACGGCGCTCGGCGAAGAGGCGACGATCTGCCTTGCGTGCAGGTACGTGTTGCCGCGGCGCAAGGGGCCGGTCGTGGTCAATCTCTCGACGACCCGGGCAGTTGACGATGTCTGTGCCGAACTGGGCGTCGTGGTCGAGCGGGCGTCGGTGGGAGAGGCGAACGTGGCGGATCGGATGGAGAAGGTCCAGGCGGTGCTGGGGGGCGAAGGCAACGGGGGAGTGATTCTGCCCGACCTGAACTTCACCCGCGATGGGCTCGTGGCTGCGGCGACGGTAATCGGGCTTGCCAGCCAGGGGCGCGAACCGCTCTCCACCATTGGCGCGTCACTGCCCAAGTACCAGATGGTGAAGACCTCATTGAGTCTGACTCGCGAGCAGTTTGCCGAGCGGAGCGAGAAGCTGGCCAAAGCGTTCGAGGGGGCGACAATCGACCGGCAGGACGGGCTGAAGTTCAGTCTCGAAGATTCCTGGGTGCACGCCCGGCCGTCGAATACCGAGCCGATCGTGCGGATCATAGCCGAAGCGAAGACGGATACGCAGGTCAAGGCAGTCGTCGACAAAGTTCGGCAGGCCCTGAGCACCAACGGCAAAGAGCCGGAGAAGAAGTGAGCCGGACAATCCGGAGTTCAGAGTCCAGAATCCAGAGTGCAGAATTGCCGGAGATTCTGAATTCTGATTTCTGGTTTCTGACTTCTGCACTATCCGTGATCCTCTGATATGTGCGGCATCGTCGGCTACATCGGGCCGCGCAACCTGGCCAACGTCATCATGGTCGGGCTGGAGAGGCTGGAGTACCGTGGCTACGACTCGTGCGGTATCGCGGCCGTCGACGGTGGCCTGACCATCAGGAAGACCGCGGGCCGGCTGCAGAAGCTGAAGGAGCTGCTGGCCGCAAACCCGGTGACCGGGAACCTCGGGGTCGGCCACACACGCTGGGCCACCCACGGCAAGGTCACGGATGAGAATGCCCACCCGTTCACCGGCTGCTACGGCCGAATGGCGCTGGTGCATAACGGTATCATCGAGAACTACCGGGAGCTGCGCCAGCGGCTGGTCGCCCAGGGACACAGGTTCGTGTCTGAGACCGACACCGAGACCATCGTCCACCTCATCGAATCGCACCACAAGAAAGACCTCGTCGCCGCCGTGCGCCAGGCGGCCGCAGAACTCGTTGGGTCATACGCGATCGCTGTTGTCTCGGCTGATGAACCCGACCGGCTGATAGCGATGAAGGTCGGGAGCCCGCTGGTCATCGGCCACGGTGAGTCGGAGTACATAGTCGCCTCCGACTCTCAGGCGCTGGTCGGCATCGCCCGGCGGATGCTCTCGCTGCAGGATGGAGACGTCGCGGTGGTGACGCGCTACACGCTGCAACTAACCGACCTTGAGGGGCGGAGCGTCGAGCGTCCGTTCGCCGCCATCGACCTCAAGGCCAAGCCGGTCACCAAGGGCCGCTATCCGCACTTCATGCGCAAGGAGATCTACGAGCAGCCGGCGATCATCAGTGAGGGCGTCAAGCATCGTTTCGTTGACCGGCGCGTCATGCTCGACCCGGAGTTCCTCCTCTATCCGGATGAAGTCGAAAAGGTGGCGCGAGTCGTCATCCAGGCTTGCGGCACCTCCTACCACGCGGGGCTGGTAGGCAGGTACTACTTCGAGAAGTTCTGCCGCATCCCGGTCTCGGTCGAAATCAGCTCCGAGCTTCGTACCTCGGAGTTCATCTACGATGGCGATACTCTCATGGTACCCATCAGCCAGTCAGGGGAAACCGCTGACACCCTGGCTGCCCTGCGCGAAGCCTGCGCTCGTGACATCCAGTCCCTGGCGGTGCTCAACACGAAACGTTCCTCGATCGACCGCGAAGCCGACTCGTCGGTCTACATCCACGCCGGGCCGGAAATCGGCGTCGCCTCCACCAAGGCGTACACTGCCCAGTTGTTCACCCTGCTGTCGCTGGCGCTCTACTTCGCCCGGGTGCGCAAGGCGATGCCGGACGACAGGTTCGACGAGATCGTGCGCCACTGCCGCGAGCTGCCGGAACAGATGCGGAAGGCTCTGGCCCTCGACGCCAAAGTTAAGGCGACCGCAGCCCGCCTCGCGCGCGCCCACGACTTCATCTTCCTCGGTCGCGGCATCAACTACCCCTCGGCGCTCGAAGGAGCGCTCAAGCTCAAGGAAGTCGCCTACGTCCATGCGACCGGGCTGCCGGCCGGTGAGATGAAGCACGGGCCGATTGCCCTGATTGCCGAAAACGTGCCGGTCATCGGTATCGCGCCGCGCGACTCGGTGTACGAGAAGATGGTATCGAACCTGGCCGAGTCCAAGGCGCGCAAAGGTCTGATCATCGCCGTCGGTACTGAGGGCGACAAGCAGCTGGAAGAGCAGGCTGACATCGTCTTCCCGATCCCGGCCGCGCCCGAGTACCTGACGCCGCTGCTCGCGGCGATTCCTCTCCAGCTCTTTGCCTACCACGCGGCAGTGATGCGCGGCTGCGACGTGGATAAGCCGCGCAATCTCGCCAAGAGCGTGACGGTCGAATAGCAGACGCCTAGCGCAGCGCACCAGATGCTCAACGCCAGACGCTTGGTCCCTGCCGCAATGCTGCTTGCCGCGTTTGCCTGCAGGCAGCCGGATAGCACGCGGCCGAGAATCGTCGCCACCCATCCTGCGAGCGGCGCGACCGGAGTCCCGACCAACGCGCAGATACGGTTGGCGTTCTCCGAGGCCATGGAAACGGCATCGGTCGAGAGCGCGTTCAGCATCGTGCCCGCGACCGGCGGGTCGTTCGAGTGGGTCAGCGATTCGCTGGTGTACTGGAAGCCGGACGACCTGCTCGCCGTCCAGACTTCGTACGCATTCGCCGTGGATACGACCGCGGGGGATGTTGCCGACAACCGGCTCGAGCCCGCCGGCCCGTTCCAGTTCAGCACCGGTGTGGACACCGCGCTGCCTGCCACGGTCTACATGCTCGGCCGTTCGGTCATGGCCGGCTGGTTCAGCCACTGGGGCGGAAGTCCGTACGCGCAGGATCGGTTCACGCTCGAGTACTACGAGGTCCAATCTCCACCGGACATCGTCGCGAGCGCCCGGGCAGTCATCGACAGCCTGACGCTCTGCGAGCACCCCGTACTCTTCTTCAAACTCTGCTTCGTGGACTTCGTCGGGGGAGACTCTGCGAGCGCGCAGGAGAACCTCGACCGCAACGTCGGCTACGTCGATTCCGCCTACGCCGCGGCCACGCGGCGCGGGCTCAAGATGATAGCCGGCAACGCCCTCCCGCAGGTCGCGAGCGCCACCGACCAATGGCTGGTCTGGAACCATCGCCAGTACAACCAGAAGCTGCTCACCCTGGCCGCGCAGCATCCTGGAACGCTTGAGGTCTTCGATATGTATGCGGTGCTGGCCAACAGCGCGGGCAACCTGAACCCGGCCTACGCGACGAACTCCAGCGACTCGCACCCCAACGACGCCGGCTACACCGCGCTCGACTCCGCCTTCTTCCTCTTCCTCGAACAACACTACTAGCGCTTTCGCAAACCGCCATGGTCAGGGGTTGCCATTCTGCATTTTGACTTTTGATATCTGCATTCTGAATTGCGCTCCTTGCGCCCTGCCTTCTTCCCGTTCCTGGAATCTCACTACTGGTCGCGGGAGTCCGGCTGCCCTCGCCGCCCACGTCTCGCACGTAGCTTCCGGCTTCTCACTTCGGTTGGCGGTTCATGCGGCCTCGCGAATCGTTGCGCGAAGCACGCGGCGAAGCAGGGATCGAAGCACCGGCAGATGTATCGTGAGCTGCGTTGTGCGTCGCGTCGGCCGGTTCGTCAGTAGCTGGGTCGTGAGCTGCATCGCAAGCTGCATCAGAAGTTGCTTGAGTCGCTGCACCACGGGTCGCTCGCGAAGCTGCTCCGGTCGTCGCTCCAATTGTCGCTCGGTTCGTTGCTCGGCTCGATGTTCGCCGCGTTGGCTTCTGACTTCTAGCTTTTGATCTTTGACTTCCCGGGTCCGCCGCTGCTACCCCCCGGGCGGCCCGTGGGCCGTCCACTCCCCGGCAGAATCGAGGTCGGCGGCACGCCGACCACTACATATAGACGGATTCCCATTCCCATGCCCGTGCAACTCAGTCCGGCCGAATTCTACAACGTTGTAGAATGGATGGCGAAGCAGGAAGACGGTACAAGTGACGGCATAGCGTGCAGTTAGGCTGTTCGAGCCGAGATTCACCCCTGCGCTGGGGCCACACTCTCCCAAAGGCGCGGACGGGACATGGGTTACACTTTATTGTCAGGACATGGGTTACAGTCCTTGTCGCCGGGCGGCGGGTTTTCTGCCGCCGGGCAACGCCTGATTCTGCCGTTCTTCGACTCTAACCCACCCACCACAAGATCGCAGAACCACACCCGCCA
>VGIR01000007.1 GCA_016867815.1 candidate division WOR-3 bacterium
CCTGCAATAGCTCCAAGGCATCCTCCTGATCCAGCGAAGCCAGCACCTGCCTGCCTGCCGACCTGACGTTCCGACTTGCAGCCGACGACCATCTCCGGTACTTTCTCACAGCGGTTCTCCTTTCATAACATTCAAACAACCCAGATGCTACCATCCGGGCAGGGGAACCGCTACTGATTTTCAACTAAGACAGGGACATCCTCTGCTTTGACCCGCAGCCGGTCTCGTGCGCAAGTCCTGTCCCTGCGGAGTCACCAATTCGATGGACTCCTCACCCCGACCCTCTCCTCGGGTAGGAGAGGGAGAGGGAGAGGGAGAAGGAGAGGCCCTGATTGCCATCTACATGTAGTGGTATACCGCTCTCGGACCACAGTTCTGCCGGGGAGTGGGCGGCCCACAGGCTGCCTGGGGAGTGGCATCAGCCCATAGGAGAAGTCAAAAGTCAAAAGGTAGAAGTCAAAAGCCAACGCAAGGAACATCGAACCGAACATCGCCGAGAGCAACAACTTGAGCAACTACTGGCAGAACTTCGTGAGCAACGCGCGGAGCAGCGAAGGATAGAGGTTGAGATTGAGGTCGAGATGGAGCGAACTACACACGTGCCGACGCAACAGACTACGCGGCTGAAGACACTTCTGGACGTACTTCCCGACGTACTTCGCGCTGTGCTTCGAGAGACCCAGCCGCGGGTCCGCCGCGTGGTTCAATTCGCCGGGAATCAGTTCCAGGGACAGGTTGAGGTTAAGGTTGAGAATGGGAAAGAGGGCGAGGTACGGGTTGGCGGGTTGCGGGCCTCGGCTCTAAGTGGCTCGCCGCCAAGATGTTGACCTGCCGGCCCGCATGCCTTGACTATTGTGGCTTTCTGGCTTAGAATCCCCGCCACCATGCCCAGTCTATCCGTCAACATAGATCACGTCGCGACGCTGCGCCAGGCACGACTCGAGTCGTTTCCTGACCCGGTACAGGCGGCAGCTGCCGTGGAGCTGGGAGGGGCCGACGGTATCACAGTTCATCTTCGTCAGGACCGCAGGCACATCACCGACCGTGACGTCGAGTTGTTGCGCGCGACGGTGAAGACCGAACTCACCGTGGAGATGGCGGCTGTCGATGATCTGGTTCGGCTGATGGTCCGGGTCAGGCCTGACCAGGTGACGTTGGTCCCGGAACTGAAGACGGAGATAACGACCACGAGCGGCATTGACCTGTTGAAGGAGCGGAGCAGGCTGGAGCCGGTAGTGAAACGGCTGAAGAAGGCAGGAATACGGGTCAGCACCTTCATCGAGCCGGACACCGCCCAAGTCGAGGCAGCCGGCCGGATCGGGGCAGAAGTGGTCGAGCTGAACACTGACCGTTACAGCCGGGGCTGGTCGCGCGGCCCGCGGCTGCTGGAAGAACTCACGACCGCCGGCCGGGTTGCCGAAAAGGCGGGCCTGCTGGTTCACGTGGGGCACGGTCTTGGTTATCGAAACGTTGTGCCGGTTCTGGGGAATCGGATTGCCGCCGGTTACAGCATCGGGTTCGCGATAGTGGCGAGGGCGATCTACACCGGATTGCAGGACGCGGTTGCGGAAATGAAGCGGATCATGGAGGTTCACTCTTGAAGGGAATAAGAGTCAAGTTTATCGGGCTTCTAGTCGTCGTAGCTCTGAGTATCTGGGCCCTGTACCCGACGTACCGTCTGTATTCGGCTATACCAAAGCAGGAGAAAGCGCTCAACGAGCGGCTCGCCCGGGCGACGAACAAGGACGACAGCGGCCGGGTCGCACTCGAGATCGCCGAACTCCAGAATGTGAAGGCGAGCGTCCACAAGCGCTCGCTCAATCTGGGGCTGGACATAGTTGGCGGCATGCATCTGACCCTGGAGGTCGATAAGAGTAAGCTGTCGGCCGAGGATGCCAAGGACGCGGGCGACCGTGCGCTTGAGGTCATCCGGAACCGTGTTGATGAATTCGGTGTGTTCGAGCCGGTCATTCAGAAGGTCGGCCGGGATCGCATACTCGTCCAGCTTCCCGGCGTGGACCGCGAACGGGCAAAGAACCTGATCGGTCAGACCGCGCAGCTCAAGTTCCAGCTCGTCCAGGAAGAACGCGCGACCTATGACGCGCTGAAAGTGGTGGACGAGAAGACGAAAGCCGGGTCCGGTGCCGATACCGGAAAGGCCGCCAAGGCCGAAGCAGCTCCGGCCGTCAAGGCGGATACTTCGGTGCTACAGGCGATGCTCGACACGACCGGCAAGGACACCGGCTTGGCTGCTGCCGGCGAGATCGAAGAGGGAGCTCTCCTGAGCTACGTTCGAACCACGGGCGGCGATTTCAGCGTTGATGAACGCGACTATGCGGAGTTCAAGATGCTCCTGGAACGCGCCCGGCCGTACTGGCCGGAAGGATACGAGTTCCTCTTTGGGCCGTCCGAGCCGGTAGAAGGCAGCCCAGTGCGCCGTCTGTACATGCTCAAGGCCGAACCGGAGATGCTGGGTTCCGCCATCAAGGATGCCAGGCCGGCTCCTTACCAGGGTTCGGAGCCGGGACTGTCGAATACCTGGATTGTCAATCTTTCGCTCGGACGCAAGGACGCGGGAGTGTTCGCGCAGGTCACGGGCCGCAACATCGGGCGCCGGCTGGCAATCGTGCTCGACAATGTCGTGAAGTCCGCGCCGGTAATCCAGTCACGGATCCCGGATGGCAACGCCATGATTACCACCAATGATGTCAATCCTGACGAATCGCGTGACTTGGCGATTGTCCTGCGGTCCGGTGCGCTGCCGGCGCCGGTACGGATCGTCGAGGAGCGCTCGGTAGGCGCTTCGCTTGGCAGCGACTCGATTCGGCGCGGTATCCTGGCTGCCGTCGTCGGTTCGCTGGCGGTGGTCCTGTTCATGATCATCTACTACTCGGTGGGCGGAGTGCTGGCGGTGATCGCGCTGGCGCTTAACATCTTCTTTCTGCTCGCGGTTCTGGCCGGCCTGCGGGCAACCCTGACTCTGCCGGGACTGGCCGGTATCGCTCTGACCATCGGCATGGCCGTGGACGCGAACGTGCTGGTGTTCGAACGAATACGAGAGGAGATGCGGGCGGGCAAGACCAACCTTGCCGCGGTCGATACCGGTTACGCGCGGGCGTTCGTCACCATCATCGACTCCAACGCGACTACCATCATAACCGCCATCGCGCTCTACTTCGTCGGCACGGGCGCCATTCGAGGGTTCGCCATAACGCTGACCGCCGGTTTGATCATCAACGTACTGACAGCAGTATTCGTTACGAGATGGATATTCGACTGGTGGCTGAGCCGCTTCCACGTCAACAAACTGAGGGTTTAACACATGAGACTGATACCTGAAACTCACATCGACTTTGCCGGCAAGCGGGGGCTCTTCTTCGGACTCACCGGAGTCCTGCTGTTGATCAGCATCGGCAGCCTCGTGTTCCGCGGCTTCAAGTACGGCGTAGACTTCACCGGCGGCAGCCTGCTGCAGATCCGGTTCGAGAAGCGGGTCTCGGTCGAAGCGATGCGGTCGGCGTTGAGCGCCGTCGGTGAGGGCGGCGCGACCATCCAGCAGGACGAACGCGGTGACTTCTTTGTCCGGGTGAAGCCGAAAGACTTCGGCGGGCAGGAGACCTTCAGTTCGGTTCTCGGCCGGCAGTTGTCAGCGGCGTTCTCCGACAACCCGTTCGAAGTCCTGCGCGAGGAGACGGTCGGCCCGCAGGTCTCCAGGGAACTGCAGGGCAAGGTGCTGCTGGCGCTGGCCATCGGCCTGATCGGCATACTCATCTACGTCAGCTTCCGGTTCAACTTTCAGTTCGGCGTCGCCGCGGTGATGTCGCTGGTCTTCGTGACCGTCATCGAACTCTGCTTCCTGTCGCTGACCGGCATGGAGATAACGATGACGGTCATTGCGGCTCTACTCACGGTCATCGGCTACGCGGTCAACGATTCGATCGTCGTGTCCGACCGTATCCGTGAGGACGTGCGCAAGATCCGCAAGGAGACGTTCCTCCAGATTGTGAACCGGGCTCTGAACGAGACATTGAGCCGCACCGTCATCACCGGGCTTTCCGTGTTCTTCGTCCTGATTGCGCTCCTCCTCCTTGGCGCTGCCAGCATCAGAGATTTCGCCGCCATCATGCTGGTCGGTATGGTGATGGGTACCTACTCGTCGATCTTCGTGGTGGCGAACGCGGTGGTCGAGTGGGAGCAGAAGTTCCCGAGCAAGCGCCGCCGCTAGGGCGGACGCGCTTCTTCCTGGAGGCGCTGGTCGGCAGCGGCCTCTTCACCGGCTACTTCCCGATTGCGCCGGCAACAGCGACGAGCTTGTTCGTGCTGTTGCCGGCCTTCTTTCTGGCAAGATTGCCCGTCTGGAACGCCGCGACCGCTGTCCTACTTTTCTTCGTGGGCGTACCGATTGCCACGGACCTCGAACGAGTCTGGGGCAAGGACCCGCATCGGGTCACGATTGACGAGGTCGTCGGGACCCTCGTGACCTTCTTTCTCAACCCTGTGTCGTTGTGGGGCTTGGGCGTCGGGTTCCTGCTTTGGCGGTTCTTCGATATCGTCAAGCTGCCCTTCATTGACAAGTCCCAGCGTCTGCCGGGCGGCTGGGGCATCATGATGGACGACGTGCTCGCCGGGATCTGCGCTAATCTTGTACTGCGACTCGTCCTCCTTCTCTTGCCGGTCCTGAGGTATCACTGATGTCGATCCCGAGGGCAACAAGGGTCGAGCGGCTTGTTGGCCGGCTGCTCAAGAAGACAGGTTTGACCCTGTCCGTTGCCGAGTCCTGTACGGGCGGTCTGATTGGTGACCGGCTGACAGATGTTCCGGGGAGTTCCGAGTACTTCGTCGGCGGTGTGATTGCCTACTCGAACGAAGTCAAGACGAGAGTCCTCGGCGTGAGAGAGCCGACTCTCACGAAGTGGGGGGCGGTCAGCGAACCGACCGTCAGAGAAATGGCGGCAGGGGTTCGCCGGAAGTTCGCAACCCAGGTCGGCGTTGCGGTCAGCGGAATCGCCGGTCCGGGCGGCGGGACTGGGGCGAAGCCGGTCGGGCTCGTTTACATCTGTGTGACGACCGCAGAACGAGTGATGGTCGAGCGCCACCTGTTCCGAGGAGGTCGCAGGTCAGTGAAGGAGCAGTCGGCTGAAGCCGCGCTGTGGCTCTGCCACCGGGTGCTGGGGGAAATCTCCTGAGCGAGGCGATCCGCTCCTTCGTGGCACTCAGCATTTCCGAGGGCGCGCGGCGTCAGATTGCCGACCTGCTGGTTAGTCTCCAGCGCCAGCAGGGCCCGGTCGTGCGCTGGGTCAGGCCGGAACTGATGCATCTGACGCTGGCATTCCTCGGGGAAGTGCCTCAGGAGTTCCTTGATGCTGCGACTGCCCGGCTTTCCGCGGTTGCGCGTCAGCACAGTTCAATCACTGCACAGTTGAGAGGGCTCGGAGCGTTTCCGAGTTCGTCGCGGGCTCGGGTCGTCTGGATTGGCACAGAGCAGGGCAGGCGAGAAGTCTGCAATCTGCAGGCAGAAGTTGTCCGAGCGCTGACCTCAGTTGGCTACCAGCCCGAGCGGCGGCCGTTCAGTCCGCACCTGACCATCGGCCGTCTGCGTACGCCCGATGATGTGAGCAAGGCTGCCGCCGTTCGGTTCGAATCCGAGCCGTTCGTGATCGACCGCTTTGTCCTCATGCGCAGCGTGCTTGGGCCGGCCGGGCCGGCCTACTCGGTCCTCGCCGAGTTCCCGCTTGCCGTCCAGACGACTTGCCGTCCAGACGACTTGACATCGGCATAGTCCTTGCCATCATAATGAGTGGACTGTGCGAGCCATGAACTAACCGGGAGGTCCTCGTGTTTCAACTAACGCCGGCAGTCTGGATAATCGCGGGCCTGATTCTGGCTGCCCTGGAGATGGTCGTGCCGGGGTTTGTCATTATCTGGTTCGGCGTCGCCGGCGTCATCACCGGCATCTTGGCGATATTCGTGTATAACTCTTACATCCAGTTCGGGGTCTTTGTCGTTCTGTCGAGCTTGATGGTCGTCTTCTCGCAGCGGATTGCGCGGAGGATCACTCATGCCGAACCAGAGCCGGTCGGCGCCAACCGGTGGGTGGGCATGGGCGGCCGGGTGATTGCCGACATCCGGCCACCCGAACTGGGTCGCGTGAAGGTGCGCGGCGAAGAGTGGCGGGCAACGGCGCAGTGCGAGCTCCCGACCGGCGCGACGGTCAGGGTAGTCGCGGTCGATGGAACCCACCTGGTGGTCGAACCCGAAAAAGAAGGGAGTTGTTGATGAGCGGAACACTGCTGGTAGTCATTCTGATCTTCCTCTTTCTGATGGCCCTGATGGGCATCAAGACGATTCGTCCCTACGAGCGGGCCTGTGTCGAGCGGCTCGGCAAGTACCAGAGAACCGTCCAACCCGGCCTGAACTTCATCGTTCCCTTCATCGAGCGGCTGATCAAGGTCGACATGCGTGAGCAGGTTGTAGACGTGCCGCCGCAGGAGGTCATCACCAAGGATAACGCGACGGTGACGGTCGACGCCATCATCTACTACGAGGTGACCGACCCGGTCAAGGTGCTGTACAACGTCGCCCAGTTCCGGCTGGCGACGATCAAGTTGGCCCAGACCAACCTGCGCAACGTCATCGGCGACATGAGCCTCGACGAGTCGCTCACCTCGCGCGAACGTATCAATGCCAAGCTGCGCGACGTGCTCGACGAGGCGACCGACAAGTGGGGAGCGCGGGCGACGCGCGTCGAACTGCAGCGGATCGAGCCGCCGTCGGACGTGACCGAGGCGATGCACCGGCAGATGAAGGCGGAGCGCGAGCGGCGGGCGGTAGTCCTTGAGGCCGAGGGAATCAAGTCGGCGGCGATTCTCAAGGCCGACGGCGAGAAGCAGTCGCGGATACTGCAGGCCGAAGGTCAGGCCGTAGCCATCGAGAAGGTCGCGGCGGCCGACAAGTTCCGGCTGCTGACCGTCGCCGAGGGCGAGGGACAGGCGATCGAGCGCGTCTACGGTGCCATCCACAAGGGCAATCCGACCAAGGACCTGATCACCATCAAGTACCTCGAAGCACTCGCCAAGATGGCGGACGGCAAAGCCAGCAAACTCTTTGTCCCCTACGAGGCATCGGGTGTGATGGCCAGCGTCGGCATGATTGCCGACCTGCTCAAAGACAGGAAAGAGACAGACGAGAAGGCAACAACCGAGAAGGCATAGAGAAGTCAATTGACCGGCGGCGTCTGGGCTTGACCATGCGCCGCCGGTCGGCAGAATAGACACCCATGACACAGAGAGAAGCTGGCGACGAGCAGGTTGAATGGCATCAGCTTACCGCTGATGCAGCGCTGAGCCGCGTCGCATCGCACCGGGACGGGCTGAGTGCGAGCGAAGTGCAGGCGCGGCTGGCGAGATACGGGCAGAACGCGCTGATCGAGCACGGGGGAAAGAGCCCGCTGGCGATTCTCAGAGACCAGTTCGTTTCGGTGATGGTGTTCCTTCTTGTCGGCGCCGGCATCGTGTCCGTCGTGCTGGGTGAACACACCGATGCCATCGTCATCCTCGCGATAGTGATACTGAACGCCGTCCTTGGTTTCTTCCAGGAGTACCGCGCCGAGCGCGCGATACAGGCGCTCAAGTCGCTTGCCGTGCCGACGGTACGTATCCGACGGGGAGGACATGTCGTTGAGCTGTCGGCACGCGAGCTCGTGCCCGGCGACATTGTTATGCTCGAGGCCGGCAGCCATGTCCCGGCCGACGGCCGACTGCTCGACGCTGCCAACCTGCGCATCCAGGAGTCGACGCTGACCGGTGAATCCGAGCCGGTCGAGAAGACTTGCGAGCCGCTACCCGAGGGAGACCGCGCCCTCGGTGATCGTCGAAACATGGCCTACATGGGGACGGCGGTCGTGGCCGGTCGCGGTGCAATGGTGGTCACCAGCACGGGCATGACCACGGAGCTCGGACGCATCGCCGATATGCTCCAGGGAGTCGAACGCGAGCCGACTCCGCTCCAGCGGCGGATGGCGCAACTCAGCCGTGGGCTGCTGCTGGCCGTGATTGTACTCGTGGTGATCGTATTCGTGCTTGGCCTGCTGCAGCACAAGGCCGACATCCGGGTGCTGGTGCTGACCGCCATCAGCATGGCGGTCGCGGCCGTGCCCGAGGCCTTGCCTGCGGTTGTAACCATCGCCCTGGCCCTGGGCGCGCAGAGGATGCTGAGGCGCCGCGCTCTGATGCGCAAGCTGCCGGCGGTCGAGACCTTGGGGTCGGTGGACGTCATCTGCTCGGACAAGACCGGTACGCTCACCGAGAACCGGATGACGGTGACGGTGCTTGATGTCCTTGGCCACCGGTTGGAGGTCACGCCTGACACCACGCATGTCGACGTAGAGAAGGCCGGCGCGCCGGTGACCGCCATCGAGTTGCTGCTGGTCGGCGGCGCTCTATGCAACGACGCCGCACTCGAAATCGGCGAGGACGGCCGCCACCGGGCGATTGGCGACCCGACCGAGGGAGCACTCGTGGTCGCCGCCAGCCGGTTCGGCTTCAGCAAGCCCGAACTCGAACAGGCGCTGTCCCGCGTGGCCGAAGTGCCGTTCAGCTCCGAGCGCAAACGCATGACGACCGTGCACGAACTGGACGCCAACAAAGGCGGCCGGGCCGGCCAGGTGCTGGCGGCCGTGGTCGGGGATTCTCGTTACGCCGCAATAATGAAGGGCGCGGTCGACGTCATTCTGTCCGATGCCGTCGGCGTGCTTGCCGGCGATTCGGTCACGCCGATGGGGCCAGAGGTACGCGGCCGCGTCGAGGCGGCCAACGACCGCCTTGCCCTGAGCGGCATGCGGGTGCTCGGGCTGGCGGTGCGGCCCCTGGCCGAGCTGCCGGCAACGGTGGACGAGGCGACAGCCGAGCGGGGCATGGTCTTCGTCGGGATGGTGGCGATGATTGACCCGGCCCGGGCGGAAGTGAAGGACGCGGTCGCGACGTGCCGGGCGGCAGGGGTCAGGCCGGTGATGATAACCGGGGACCATCCTTTGACCGCGCGCTACATCGCCTCCGAACTCGACATGGCCGGCACCGACACGGAAGTGCTTACCGGCGTCGACCTCTCGCGGACTTCCGCCGAAGAGCTCCAGAGTACCGTCGAACGAACGTCCGTGTACGCCCGCGTGGCGCCCGAACACAAGCTGGCAATCGTCGAGGCGCTGCAGAAGAAGGGCCACATCGTGGCGATGACCGGTGACGGCGTGAACGACGCGCCGGCACTCAGAAGGGCCGACATCGGCGTCGCCATGGGCATCACCGGCACCGATGTCTCCAAGGAAGCGGCCGACATGGTGCTGCTCGACGACAACTTCGCAACGATAGTCGCGGCGGTCGAAGAGGGCCGGGTCATCTATGACAACATCCGCAAGTTCCTCAAGTACACCCTGACGTCAAACGCAGGGGAGATCTGGGTGATGCTGCTGGCTCCCTTCCTCGGTATGCCTATGGCGCTGCTCCCGGTCCAGATTCTCTGGGTCAACCTGGTGACCGATGGCCTGCCCGGCCTGGCGTTGACTGTGGAGCCGGCTGAGCGGAACACGATGCGACGACGTCCCTACCACCCGTCACAGAACATATTCGGTCGAGGCCTGGCCATCGATGTTGTCTGGGTTGGGTTGATGATGGGACTGACTTCGCTGGCCGTCGGCTACGTGTCGTGGTTAGTGAACCACCAGGGCCACTGGCAGACGATGATATTCACGACGCTGACGATGGGGCAGATGGGCAACGCCCTCGCAACCCGGTCCGAATGTGACTCACTATTCTCTCGCGGCCGGAAGGTGAACTACCTGCTGTACGCTACGGTGGTACTGACCCTCGGGCTGCAACTGGCAGTGACCTACGTCCCGTTCCTCCAGCGGGTATTCTACACGGTCGCGTTGACCCCGCTGGAACTCCTCTTCAGCCTGGCAGTGAGTACGGCGGTTTTCTGGTCAGTCGAACTGGTCAAGCTGGCAGCGCGGGTCCGCGGTAGCCGCCGCAGTCGTCAGTCATGAGCGGTGTGGGGTCGCTTCGCCCTAGCTGCTATCTGCCAACTGGATAACTAACGGCCTTCGGCAGCGTCCATCTGCGATGACTGCTGATGGGCGGGAGATGTAAAACCGGCGTTTGTTGTCGGCCGACGGGCGTGGCTCATCACTATTGACGCAAACGAGCAGGCGGCCAACGATACTACGGTCGCTGCCTCGCGATGAACGAAGAGCGGTGCAGCGCGAGACACAACTGACCCGATGGCTCGGTCTGCGAAGCAGGCGGGGTTAGGATGTCGAAGCCTGCCTGCAGGCATTTGGCAAGTTTGACCATGACGCCGGTTGGCTGTAGTCTATCAACTCCATGATTACACGAGGCCCACGGACTGCCGGCGATGGTGTGGCGGGCGCGTGCGCACCGCCAGACCCGGGATCGAAGACCGCGGAGCGGGTGAACTGGTTCCACGCTGAAGCCTTCCTGAAGGAACTGAGACGCATCAGCATCTTCTGCGGCGGGTTCGGGTCGGGCAAGACCGAGGTCGCGGTCAACTTCACGCTGCGGATGCGGGAACTCGGACGCAGGGTGTCGATTGCCGACCTGGACATCGTGAACCTCTATTTCCGCAGTCGCGAGGTGAGGGAGCAGCTACGGAGCCAGGGCGTCGAGGTGCTGATCCCGGGCGGGGCGCTGGCGAACGCGGACCTGCCGGTTATTGTGCCGGAGGTGAAGGGAGCGATTGAGCGGCGAGAGGACGGAGAACGACGGAACGGAGACTGCCACCAAGACACCAAGGCACGAAGAGGGCAAAGCTCGAATCAAGCGGAAGGCGAAGGGCGAAAGGCGAGTAGCGAGGGCCCCGTGGTCGTGCTCGACCTGGGCGGGGACCCGGCCGGGGCCAGGGTGATGGCTTCGATTGCCGAAGGTATGCGGCCGGAGGATTACTCGAGTCTCTTAGTGCTGAATTCGCGGCGGCCTTTCACGGCCACGGTGGAGGAGGCCGAGAGGATGATGGCCGGCATCAGCGCCGCAGCGGGAATCAACGTGGACCGCATCGTGGTCAACTCCCACCTGGTCGAGGAAACCACTCCGTCGGTCATCGAGGAGGGGATTGAGCTGGGCGAGGCGCTGGCAAGAAAGACCGGCGCCCGCATCGCCTTTGTGGCGGTGCAGCGAGCCATGCTCGACCGTTTCGCCGCGGACAAGTGCCGCTACCCGGTAATGGTCCTGGACCGGCTGATGCTGAAGCCGTGGGAGCGGTCGAACTGGATAGGAAAGTACCGGGTCCAGCAATGACCGATTGCCAATCACTGATTCCTAATGATGGCGGGCTGTAGTATGACAGGAGCATTATGGCCAAAGTCAACAAGGTGACCATCGAGAAGAACCGCTGCAAAGGCTGCGGGCTATGCGTCAACACCTGCCCGAAGAAGGTGCTGGCGTTGACCAAGGAGATAAACGACAAGGGTTACTTTTTCTCCTATCCGGAAAACCAACCGGCCTGCATCGGCTGCCGCTTCTGCGCGTTCATGTGCCCGGAAGTGGCAATCACAGTAGAGCAGGAAGACGCGGCCTAGAGGGAGCAAGCACATGGCAAAAGTACTGATGAAGGGCAACGAGGCGATTGCGGAGTCGGCGATTCGGGCCGGCGGACTGGTCTATTTCTGCTACCCGCTCACCCCGCAGTCCGAGGTGGCGGAGTACCTGTCGCGCCGCATGCCCGAGGTCGGAGGGGCCTACCTGCAGGCGGAGAGCGAAGTGGCGGTGGTGAACATGGTCTACGGCGCGGCCGGGGCAGGAGCCCGAGCCTGGTCCACGTCGTCGAGCCCGGGCATCAGCTTGATGGTCGAGGGGATCAGCTACATTGCCGCGGCCGAACTGCCGGCGGTGTTTGTGAACATCGTCCGCGCCGGCCCGGGCCTGGGCGGCATCCTTCCTTCGCAGGGCGACTATCGTCAGGCGGTCAAGGGCGGCGGTCACGGCGACTACCGGTGCCTGGTGCTGGCTCCTTCCTCGGTACAGGAGGCGGTTGACATGATGCCTTTGGCCTTTGACCGGGCAGACCGGTATCGCGGTCCGGTGCTGGTTGTCGGCGACGGCATGATCGGTCAGATGATGGAGCCGGTTGAGTTCAAGGAACCGAACTTCCCGCCCCTGCCGCCCAAGGATTGGGCCACGACCGGAGCCAGGGGACGCAAGCCGAACGTGGTCAATTCACTCCACCTGGCGCCGTCGGTCGAAGAGGAGCTCAACATCACGCTGGCGGCCAAATACGAGAAGATGAAGCGAGAGGAGGTCAGGTTCGAGGAGTACAACACCGACAAGCCCTACCGGGTCCTGCTCGTTGCCTACGGTACGACCGCCCGCATCTGCAAGACGGCGATAGCTCAACTTGCCGCGCAGGGCATCGCCGCGGCGCTGTTGCGGCCGATATCGCTCTTCCCGTTCCCGGATGCCAAGATACTGGAGCTGGGGCGCAAGGCCGAGTTCCTGATGTCGGTCGAGATGTCCATGGGCCAGATGGTCGAGGACGTAGGCTGTGCCATGGGGCACGAGAAGCCGGTCTACTTCTTCGGACGTTCCGGCGGCATCGTGCCGTCTCCGGAAGAGGTCGTCACCGCGGTCAAGACCCGGCTGAATGGAGGCAAGTCATGAAGACCCTGTTCAAGCGACCTGAGTCTCTCACCTTGGCGTCGACGCACTACTGCCCGGGCTGCACGCACGGCGTCATCCATCGGCTGGTGGCCGAGGTAATCGACGAACTGGGCCTGCGCGAGCGCACCGTGGGCATCGCGCCGGTCGGGTGTTCCGTGCTCGCGTTCAACTACTTCAACATGGATTTCCAGCAGGCCGCGCACGGGCGCGCCCCGGCCCTTGCCACCGGCGTCAAGCGGGCGAGGCCGGACCTCATCTGTTTCACCTATCAGGGCGACGGCGACCTGGCTTCGATCGGCATGGCCGAGATCATCCACGCCGCCAACCGGGGCGAGAAGTTCACGGTAGTATTCGTCAACAATGCCATCTATGGGATGACCGGCGGCCAGATGGCCCCGACCACGATGCCGGGACAGGTCAGTACTACCAGCCCCAAGGGCCGCGACGTGAAGGACGTTGGCTACCCGATACGGATGTGCGAGCTGCTTGCCAGCCTGCGCACCCCGGGTTTCATCGAACGCGTCGCGGTCCACACGCCGCAGCAGGTGGTGAAAGCCAGGCGCGTGCTCAAGACCGCCTTCGAACTGCAGCGCGACAACAAGTGCTTCACTTTCGTCGAGGTCCTTTCCACCTGTCCGACCAACTGGGGAATGACGCCCTTCGACGCCACGAAGTGGCTGCAGGAGAACATGGTTCCCTACTACCCGGTGCAGAACTTCAAGGTCTTCGAGGAAGCTCCGGCCGGGGAGAAGCCCGCCGAAGCCGTGGGAAAGGCGGTGTGAGATGCAGGTCGAGACGGTCTTCGCCGGTTTCGGTGGACAGGGAGTGATGCTTGCCGGCAAGTTGATGGCTGAGGTCGGCATGGAACTGGGAAAGGAAGTCGTCTGGCTGCCGTCGTACGGACCCGAGATGCGAGGCGGCACGGCCAACTGCACGGTCATCATCGGCGACGAGCCGATAGCCTCGCCGATTGTATCGAATCCCCGTGACACCGTGGTGATGAACCGGCCCTCGCTCGAACGGTTCTGTCCGACACAGCGCCCCGGCGGACTCTGTATCGTGAACACGTCGCTCATCACGGTCCGGCCGGACCGGAAAGATGTCGTCGTCGTCGATGTGCCGGCCAACCAGATTGCGATAGACGCAGGTTCAGGCAAGGCCGCGAACATGGTGATGCTCGGCGCCTATGTCGGCGCCAGCGGACTCGTGCCATTCGACGCCGTGGTCGAGATGACCAAACACGAGTTCGCCAAGAAGGCCACGCTGATCCCTCTCAACGTCAAGTGCCTGGAAGAGGGTTTCCGAATCGGAAAGGCCGGCGCCAGAGGGTAGAGACCAAAGGTCGCCGAAAAGGGAACGGGGAGAATGGGTATCAAGCTATTGGCGGGCATATTGGCGCTGGCGGGCGCGACGGCGGCTCAGGTCAGCTTCGTGTCCGCGGCCGACGCCGTGCGCCCGTCTCTTGTCAGCATCATCACCGATAAGGTGGGCCCAGCAGCAGGAGCGGACACGGGCCGCCCCGGGCTCGCCGAGACACAGGCGCTGGGCAGCGGGTTCGTCATCGACACCCTCGGTCACATCCTTACCTGCCACCACGTGGTGGCAGGTTATGCGGACCTGACTGTCCGGTTCTCTGACGGTGAGACCTACAGCGGCAACGCCGTCGTCGTGGTCGGTGTGGATCCACTCACCGACCTCGCGGTCATCCGGGTGAAAACGAAGCGGGTGTTCGCGCCGGCGCCACTTGGCAACTCCGCGGAACTCGAGATCGGCCAGCCGGTCATGGCCATGGGCAGTCCGTTCGGACTTGAAGGCACGGCAACTGCGGGCATCGTGAGCGGGCTGTCGCGCTGGGGCGAGGCCAAGTCGTCCGGACCCGACTTCCAGGATTTCATCCAGACCGACGCGCTGGTCAACCCGGGCAACTCGGGCGGACCACTCATCGACATCCGGGGACGGGTGGTCGGAGTCAACAGCTTCATCCGCACGACCCGCGCAGGTCCGACCGGTATCGGCTTCGCTACGCCCATGAACCTGGCGAGGTCCGTTGCCGAGCAGCTCATCCGCGACGGCACGGTGACCCGCGGCTTTCTCGGCATCTCGACCCAGGCGATAACCGAAGGCATCCGTCAGGCTTTGGGCCTGCGCACGCGTAGCGGTGTGCTGGTTGCGGCGGTCGAGCCGGGCCGGCCCGGCGACAATGCCGGCATCAGGCCGGGCGATGCCATTGTCACAGTTGACGGCAAGCCGATTCCGGACGCACGCTGGTTCCAGAGCGAGGTAGCCGGCCGCAGGCCGGGCACGGCAGTCACGTTCAACCTGGTTCGCGCAGGACAGCGGATGACGGTGACGGCGACTCTCGCATCATGGGTCGTACCGGTGCAGAGAGGTCCGAAGATCATCTCAACCAGGAACTGGTTGGGGATCGTGGTGAGCGACTACCGCGGTTCGGAGTCGGAAACCGGCGGGCCGGAATACGGAATCGCCATCACCCAGGTCGAGGGCGGCACCGGCGCGGAAGCCGGGCTGCGGACGGGCGACGTGGTCAACGAAGTCAACCTCGCGCCGGTACGCAACGTGGCGGACTTTGAGCGCATCGAGAAGGTGATGGCCAACACCGGTCGGCCGTTGCTCCTTCGGGTCTTCCGGGGACGTCAGTCTTTCTATACCACGGTTCGGCCCTAGTCCGCCTTCCCGCAGCCTACCGGCCCGTGTCCGTTCGCGTGACCGCCCGGCACTGCTGACCACAAACCTCAACCGGCAGGAGCGAATCGCCCCTGCCGGTTGCTCTTTGCTCCTGCTAGGAGCTAGAAGTGCTGGATCAGGCGCAGTCCCTTGATCAACTGGAACCAGGTTTCCAGGTAGACTTCGCCAGCTGTCGGCCTGGCGTCGGACACGCGAATCAGCGCGTAGCGCTGGTCTTCAGTGGTGTAGCAGGCGACCAGCCTGGGCAGAGAGTCCAGCGCGCCGGTCTTGTCGTACCGCGAAGGTGTGTACCTGGGCAGGGCGCTCTGCTCGGTCGCGGTGCTGTCGAGGTGACTGAACTCCGTGATGTGCCAGGCGCCCGACGGCACTGCGCCACCCGGGTCATCGGGTGCCGTGTCCGGGCTTGCCGTAAAGTAGTCGGGGCCGGTGAAACCGGCAGCAAAGTCGGAGATGTAGAAGTCAACCTTGGCGAGGCTGTCGGGCGTCGTCATGTCGTACAGGAAGGCTTGACCGGTTGTCCGGTCCCAGCCGTAGCCGGTGTTTGTCCCGGTGACACTCAGTTCCGGAATCCACCGCAGGCTGTTGGCGACCGGTATGGTGGACGGCGACTGAGCCGAGTTGACCTTGCTGCTGTCGTACACGGCCGCGACTTTGTATGTCCCTGTTCGGCCAACCGGGTTGTGGACGAAGCTGTCGGCAGGGGCGCCGCCCACTGAGTCGAAGTTGGTCGCGCCGACTTCCTTGAACAGGACCACGTAGCGGCTCGGGTTGAAAGCGGTGTCGGTCGGAGCAGACCAGACAACCCTGACGGTCGAATCGGTGGCGGCGGAAAGCGCTAGGTTACGCGGCGCTCCTTGCGGAATGGTCGAAGCAGAGTCCACTCTGACGAGCAGCGTCTCCGACCACCCTGATTCCAGTCCCCGGGCATCGCGGGCACGGGCGGTAACCCGGAACAGGCCGGCCAGGCTATAGGTGTGTACCTCATCATAGGACTGGTTGCTGGCAACGAAGGGTCCCCAACTTGAGGTGTCGCCGCTGCCCCAGGAGAACTGGAAGGAGACGCTATCGTGCAACGGGTGCACGGCCTTGACTCTCCACGTGTAGGCAAGGCCGGTAGAGCAACTGACAGGGCCGCTGGGCCGGAACGGCGTTTCGGGCGGATACGACCCGACCCTTGCCCGGATCGAGTCCGACCAGTCGGACTCGGCGTTGAGTCCGTCTTTGGCCTTGGCCTTGATGTAGTAATCTCCTGAATCGGTGTAGACGTGAGCCTGAGCGTATTCCTCCCCGTTCGCGGTGGCCGGCGACCACTGGCTGGTGGCACCGTCACCCCATGAGATCATGAAGAACACACTGTCATCTTCCGGGTCGGTACTGCTGAAACGAAAGCTGAGGGTATCTCCCGGCCGGGCTCTCGTCGTGCCCTGAACGGTCGGCGGCTCAGGTGCGGAGTTCTTCTCGCATCCGGCTCCGAGCAAAATGGCCAGGGCGGCGGCCGCAGCCGCGAAACGTAGCGATAAAGTCATCGGTCCTCCTTAGTCCCTGCATCAAAGCCGGTTCCGGTGACCGTGCCGGCGGATGGAAGCCGGTCGTGCTGCTGGTGCTCCCGCTGGGTGCCGGTCCGAAACCTCAAATGATGTTACGCTGGTCGAGTGATGTGTCAACTGGGACACAACCGGTCCTGCGGCACCAGGCCGAAGTGCCGGGCCACCTGGCTTCGTGAAGAGAGGCCCTGCCAGTCTCGGCAGGGCCTCGACTTCAAGTCGGGGCGACCCGATTTGAACGGGCGACCCCCAGCACCCCAAGCTGGTGCGCTAGCCAACTGCGCCACGCCCCGAACTCGGCAATCGTAACCGACACCGACCGGGAAGTCAAGCTGCAGGCTGACGGTACGGGGGAGATGCTATCGCCTACTCGAGCGGCACGGCCTGTACGTAGGCGTGCTCCGGATGCAATGACGGCAGCGAGTAGACAAGCTGAACCTGCCATCCGGCGATCTCATCCTGAACAGCGGCGCGCGAGAAGTAGCGCAGGATGAGTCGGTGATTGGTGGAATCGTGACCTGCATACATGAACTGAAACTCAAGCGGGGATTTGACGGAGATGCGGTCCCGCACCAAACGGCGCAAGACTTGTTCGTGGGATTCCGCATCGGCACGTAGACTGTTGGCCTTGACCGCAAGCGGATGATCCGATCTGAGCATCTGCAGAGACCCGGGATAGCGTCCGCTGTCCACGGGCGGTCCATCTGCAACCGTGAACCGCGTCACCGACTGAGAAGCTCCGACCACACCGCACCGAAGCGAGCGGTGACATCCCCCAAGGAGCAGGAACGCCAGGAAGAGCGCGCAGTGACGCATGGTCTAGTGTAGGTGCAGGGCCGTCCGTGTCAATGGTAGGTTCGGCCGCCCGGTTTGATTCCGTTGTCGGGTTCTCTATCATCTCTGCTTGGCCAAGAGAATTGGTATCTGCCGCGCTCTGCACGCGTATCACCACTTTGCCTTCTGGCGAACGTTCCTCACCGAGCTGGGCTGGGAGGTGGTGCTTTCGCCGGTGACCAGCCGGCCGGCGGTCGAGCAGGGAGTACGTTTGTCGCCTTCCGAACTCTGTCTGCCTGCCAAAGCGTTCCTCGGCCATGTTGCGGAGCTCAAGGACCAGGTCGATGCACTCTTCTTGCCGAGGATCGTCTGCACCCGGGTCGCCAACGACTGGTTCTTTGGCTGTCCCAAGGCTATCGCGCTCCCCGATCTGACCCGGGCCGTGTTTGACTCGCTGCCCGTGATTGTCGAGCCGGTTCTGGACGCACAGAAGGTGACCGAGGAGCAGGCCTATGGTGCCGCGGTGTCGCGCACGAACAACAGGGCCGACGTTCGCAGCGCCTGCAGGAGTGCAGCGGCCGCGGCCGCCACGGCAAACCAAAGGACGCGAGGCGACAAGTCGCCTCTGCATATGTTCTCGGAACACAGCAACAGGTATGACGGACCGGAGGCCGAAGCTGGGAGAGCGGTGGTCAGGATCGGGGTCGTGGGCCATTCCTACCTGCTGTTCGACTCCGGCATTGGCCTCGGCGTACTGGACAAGGTTCGCGAGGCCGGGGCACTGCCAGTGGTGGTCTTTCCCTCCGATGCCGAAGTCAGGCAGGAGTCCCAACGCGAGACAGCCATCAATTGGTACTACGAGCTCGAGCTGCTCGCTGCCGCACGCCGTTTGCTGGAGGTCGAGAGAGTCGACGGCCTGTTGCTAGTGGCGAGTTTCGCCTGCGGAACCGGCGCAGTGACGAACGGGTTGATTCAGCGCCAGGCGGTGCACCGTCACGGCGTACCGACGATACTGGTGTTGTTGGACGAGCATACCGGCGAGGCCGGGCTGACTACCCGGGTCGAGTCTTTCGTCGACCTGCTGCGGTTGAGAAGACGATGAGGGTTGCCTTCCCCTACATGGGCACGGCCCCGATAGCCCTGCAGGGACTGCTGCAGGTGCTGGGAGCCGATGTGGTGTTGCCGCCCAAGCCGACCCGGGAGACGGTCGAACTTGGCGCCCGGCTGGCACCGGAGATGATGTGTATTCCCTTCAAGCTCACCCTCGGCAACATGGTCCGCAGCCTCGAGGCGGGCGCCGATGTCCTTGCCTATGTGACCGGGTCCTGGTCGTGTCGTTTCGGCTACTACGGCCGACTCCAGGCTCAGATTCTGCGCGATGAGGGATACCGGTTCCGACTGCTGGAGTTGCGCCACGACCGGATTCCCGACATCGTCAGAGAAATCTGCGCGCTGAATGGGGGCCGGCTGTCGTCGGCGGTGGTCAACAGCTTGCGCGCTTTCCGGGTCGGGTGGTTGAAGTCCACTGCTGTTGACGAGGTCGAAAGTCGTTTCCGGCAGGTCATGCCGGATGCGAAGGAACCGGGCAAGTGCCGTGAGTTGCAGGACCGGATGCTGGAAGAAGTCCGGGCGGCACGCAACACAGAGGAGATGGTCCGCGTCCGCACCTCGGCCGGTTGCAGGTTCGCGGCCCTGGGGAGAAACGGCAGGACGCGGGTCCCGAGAGTCAAGTTGGTGGGTGAGAGTTTCTGCGTCGTCGAACCATTCATCAACTTCGACGTCATCTCCCGGATGGGAGAGATGGGCGTGCAGGTCGAGCCCTTCCTGACCTCGCACCGCTGGCTGGGATTTCACGGGTTCCGCATCGGCAAGGGAGAGGTCCAGCAGATGCGCGTCCTGAGCGAACCTTACTGGCGATACTGTGTCGGGGGAGAGGATCAGAACTCGGTTGGCCAACTGCTGCTGGCCGCTCAGCAGGGCTATGACGGCGTCATACACGTACACCCGTTCGGATGCATGCCCGGTACCGTGGTTCAGCCGACCATGACCAAGGCCGCGCGCGACGTCGGTATCGCCTACCTGCCGCTGTCACTGGACGAACACTCCAGCGAGACCGGAATCCTGACGCGGCTCGAGGCCTTCGCTTCGCTGCTTGAGAAACGGCACCGTCGCCATGCGGTTTGACAGCCGATGCGGACAATCTATAATTCAGCGCCTCGATTTCGAGGCACGAACGTGAACCGAAAGGACCCCGATGAGATTCGTCTACTCTGATCGCTACAAGCTGGACCTGGGCGCCCACGTCTTCCAGACCGAGAGATACGGCATGGTTCGGGAGAACCTGTTGACGACCAACCAGGCCGTCCCCGACGACTTCGTTGAGCCGCCGGAGCCGGATCTCGCGGACGTCCAACTGGTGCACACGAAGGAGTACCTCGATGATCTACTGAACCTGCGCTGGAGTCCGCGGACGGTCCACTCCGAGATGCCTCTGACCGCCGAGGTGGTTCACGGCTTCATGTTGTTCGCTGCCGGCACCGTCGCCGCCTGCCGGATCGCGCTCGAAGAGAAGGTCGCGATGCACATCGGCGGCGGCTGGCACCACGCCTTCGCCGACCACGGCGAGGGATTCTGCTACATCAACGACATCGCGGTCGGCATCCGCAAGATGCAACAGCAGAAGCTGATAGAAAGGGCCGCGGTCATCGATTGCGACCTGCACCAGGGCAATGGTACCGCCAGGATATTCCAGGGCGACCCGACCGTCTTCACCTTCTCCATTCACCAGCAGCGCCTCTACCCGGTCAAAGAGAAGTCCGACCTGGATATTGGGCTGGATGAGGAGACCGGCGACGAAGCCTACATCGCACAACTGCAGGGCGTTGTCGGGAAGATACTCGCGCAACACAAGCCCGAACTGGTCGTCTACGTGGCCGGCGCCGACCCCTACAAGTACGACCAACTGGGAGCCCTGCGGCTGACCAAGCGCGGCCTGGCCCTCCGTGACCGGCTGGTCATTGATAGCTGTTACAGGCGTGGGATACCGGTGGCGACGGTAACGTCGGGCGGTTATGCGCTTGACCCGAAGGATACCGCCGACATCCACACCAACACGGCACGGGAGAGCCTGCGCGTGCTGGGTCAGCTCAAACCGTCGGTGAAGCCGGAGGAGCCGGCCCCTCAGGCTGCGCCGCCCCAAGCAGAAGAACTGCCGTCTTGAGTCAGGTCGGAAGACCAACGCGAGTCTGTCTCATGACCACCTCGCACCCGGTCAGATACAGCCGGTTCTTTGACCGTGAGGCGGTCTCGCTAGCCCGGGCCGGCTATGATGTGAGGATCGTCGGTATCGGCTCCCGGGACGAATGGCAGTCGGAAGCAGGCGTGAAACTCGTCAGTGTGGTCCGCAGGACCAAGCGCCAGTTGATCGCCGACGTCTCCCGAGCCGCGGAACAGGAATCCTGCGACATCTACCAGTGTCTCGATCCCTGGACGCTGCGAACCGGGTTCACGCTCAAACGTCGCAGAGCCGGCAGAAAGCTCATCTACGAATCGAGCGAGTGGTTTCCCCGGATGTGGCTGGACCGCAGGGACAAACCTCTGCCGACTCGCTGGCTGGGTTGGCTGGCGGTGACGCGCTACGAATCAGCTGCCTGTCGCAGCGCCGACGCGGTAGTTGAGACCAATGCTACGCGCGCCGCGCGGTTTGCCCGGCGGGGCTGCACCCCGGTGCTGGTGCCGAACTACCCGCCGCTCGACCTGCTACCCGAACCCGCGCCGGACCGCGAGCCCTGGTTGGCGTGGACCGGGCTCGTCAGCCGGCCGCGGGGTTTCGACCGCCTGCTGCAGGCGCTGGTGCCGGTCGCCCGGCGGTTTCCGGCTGTCAGGCTGCGGGTAATCGGCGAGTTTGATCCCCGCGACGACATCCAGGCATGGGCTCGGCAGTTCACCTCCGCGCACGGCATCGAGGCCAACGTGGAGTACCTGGGATCTTTGTCCTACCAGGCGATGTTCGCGGCGCTCCGTCCCTGTCTTGCCGGACTGATTCTGTTCCAGCCGAAACGGGGAAACGACTTCACGGGCCAGCCGAACAAGCTCTTCGAGTTCATGGGTAGCGGGCTCGCCGTGATTGCGAGCGAATTCCCGGAGATCGCCCCGGCCGTGCGGGAAGCGAACTGCGGCTGGCTCGTCGACCCGCGCGCCCCGGAGGAGATCGCCGCCGCCCTGACCTCAGTTCTCTCCGACCCGGAAGCCTGTCGAGCCAGGGGAGAGGCCGGGAGGCGGGCAGTCGTCGCCCGCTATCACTGGGGCATTGCCGAGCGGGCGCTGCTCGGCCTCTACGCGAGACTGGCGGAATGAGAAGCCCGTTCCGGAACGCTAGCTACCTACTTGCCGGTGAAGCGGCGTCGCGGATTCTCGGTTTCCTGACTACTGCCGTGCTGGCTCGCCGACTCGGGTTGGATGGGTTCGGCCAGATCGGCTTTGCTGCCGCAATGATGAGCTACGGCGTTGTCTTTACTGACCTCGGGTTGATAACGGTCGGCACTCGCTCGATCGCCCGGGATCGGACGGTTGCCGCGGGTCTGGCCGGCGACCTCGCGCCGTTGCGGCTTCTCCTCGGACTGGCCGCCGCCACGGTCATGGTATTGGTCGCTTTGGTCCTGCCTCGGCCGGCAACAGTGAGGTGGCTGGTCCTGCTGTACGCCGGGGCCGTGGTTGTCCAGAGCACCATACTCGAATGGGTATTCATCGGGGCTGAGAAGACGGGCATAGTGTCGGTCTCCCGAGTGGTGACGAACTGCGCCTACTTCGGGCTGGTGGTGGTCCTGGTCGGGCATTCCCGCAACATACTCCATGTCCCGGTAGCGTTCGGAGCGGCGGCAGCGCTGGGCGGGCTGGTTCTGCTCGCTGCCTTCGTTGCGGACTTCGGGCCGCCCCGGCTGCGACTTGGCTCGACCAGATGGCGCGACCTACTCAGGACCGCCTGGCCGATCGGCGCATCCTCGCTCCTCACCCAACTGCACGTCAACCTCGGCTTGATACTGCTCGGCCTCATCGCCACCTTCCAGCAGGCGGGGATATACAGCAGCGCGTACCGGTTGGTCTTCTTTCTGATGACCCTTGACCGCGTCTTCTACACCGTCTTCTTTCCGGTCGTCTCGCGGTTCGTCAAAGACCAGCCGGGCCGGCTGGCCGAACTCATCGGCACGGCGGTCAGGATGATTCTCGCACTCAGTATCCCGTTCTGCGCCGGTGCGTTCATCCTGGCTCGGCCGATCCTGCAGACGGTCTTCACAGTCGAGTACGCTGGTGCTGTTCCGGTCCTCCGGATCCTCGTCTGGTTCCTGCCGCTCAGCATGCTCAACAGCCTTGCCGGGTCCACACTGCTGGCCGCGGGCAGCGAGCGCCAGTTCTTCAGCAGCACGGCGAAGGGTGTCGTGGCTGCGGTCGTGCTCAATCTGGTGGCGGTTCCCCTCGCCGGCGCTATGGGCGCGGCGCTCGCGATTGTGGCCGGCGAGGCATTCCTTCTCTTGCTCATGGGTAGAGGCCTGCTCCGGCTGGTCAGGCCCAGGCTGGGACTCAGGACCTTTGCGCCGCTGGCCGCGACCGCAGGCATGGCCGTCGTCGTCTACTTCCTGCGCGGCATGAACCTCTCCGCCTGCATCGGGTATGGGCTCCTGGCATACTCCGTACTGCTGATAGTCCTGCGTGCTGTCACGGCCGAGGATATCGGCCTGACGAGAAACGTATGATAACGCTCTGGAGCGAGAACCTCTGCTGGCAGGAACTCCTGAAGCAGGAGGGCATCAGCTTTGACGTTGGTACGCGCCTGGCCGGCCGGGAGGTGATAATCCTGAACGAGAAGCCGGGCGCACTCCACGCCCATCGGCTCTGGCAGCACATAGAGAGCGGTGGCAGGCTGCTTGCCGGCGGACGGAGCGCGGCCGCGGTGTGGCAGGAACTGAGGCCCACGTCCGCGCGCCTGCGCTGGATCGCGCCGGGTGGCGATTCGTCCTTGTTCCGCAACGTCGGCATCGTCGATACCGAGACGACCGGCTCGCTTCTACTGGAAGCGAACGTCGGCGTCACCGATTCCGGCCCCAAGGCAGTTCAGGCGACTCCTGCCGGAAAGGGCTATCTGGTACTGCTGCCGTTCGAAGTCACCCAGGTCCTGACCGCCGTCGCTTCCGGGGTCAAGCAGTTCCCGGCCAAAACACCGCGGTTCCCCTTCGATAAAGTGGCAAGCTGCAGCAGGGGAGAAGTGCGGCGATTGGTGGCCAACTGCCTCAGGCTGCTGCTTGAAGGCAAGGGCCTTCCCTATGTGCACCTGGCATCGGTTCCGGGCCGGTCCGGTAGCACGTTCGCGTTCCGCGTGGACACCGACTTCGGCCCGCGCCGGGACCTGGAGGCGGTAGCCCGGCTCGCCGAGCGCGTCGGCATGAAGTTCAGCTGGTTCGTGAACGTGGGCGCGCACAAAGCCCATCTCGACCTGTTCGCCGACCTCGCGCGCCAGGGCCACGACATCCAGCTCCACTGCCAGCGCCATACCGTCTACCCTGACTACAAACGCAACCTTGAGAATTTCAGACTGGGCAAAGAAGCGATGGCAGCTGCCGGCATTCCACCGGTTGGGGTCGTGGCCCCGTTCGGCGAGTGGAACCCCAACCTGAACCGCGCCTTCGAGACGCTCGGCTTCGAGTATTCCTCCGAGTTCTGCCTTGCCTACGACGACCTGCCGTTTCGACCGGTAGTCGGCGAGCGTCTCAGCCAGGTCCTGCAGGTGCCGGTTCATCCCATCTGTCTGGGCAGGCTGGTTGCAGCCCGGGCCAGCGAGAAGCAGATGGCGGCCTACTACCGTTCCGTGATTGACCTGCAGGCCGCGCGCCAGGAGCCATGCTTCCTCTATGACCATCCGGAACGAATCGCCCAGTACGGCGACCTGCTGGCCGACGTCATCGAGTACGGAAAGAAGCGCTGCGGCTCGGTGACGACCATGACCGAGTATGCGCGCTGGTGGCAGGAGCGCGAGCGCTGCAAATGGGGCGCCACCGTTTCTGGTAAGACTCTGCAACTCACTACCAGGAAAGACTATAGCAACATATCAGTGGGCGTGGAGCAGGATAAGCGTTCCGTCACTTTGCCTGCCGTTTCGAGCGAATACAACCTCTCTGAACTCAAGTGGCGACCAATGCCTGAACCCATCCCGTTCGACCCGAATGCCCTACTGGCCCGCAAGCCCAGTCTGCTGCTTCAAGCCAAGAGCCTGCATCGACAGGTGCGGAAGAACTTGCAGGGGCATCGCGGCTGAGCTATAGTCCCTCAAGGTAAAATCCGAATGACGAATCCCGAATGACGACTGAAACCCGAATGGCGGAGAAGCCCGAATTGGTCATTCGAGCTTAGAGCTTGACTCGTCATTCGCGCTTCGTGCTTCGAGCTTCATTTTGAGAGTAATCTTCGGCTCCTTCTCGGCGATAACCGTCCTCGGCGGAGGCGTAGAGGTCCAGATGCGCGCCCTCGCGCGAGAACTGGGCAGGCTCGGTATCGAGGTCGAGCTGTTCGACCCGTGGAAGCGATACGGTCTTAAGGACTACTCGTACTTCCACCTGTTCGGCTCGCACGTCGGCACCTACCATCTGGGCCGGTCCATGCACGGCCTGGGCATCAGGCTCATCGTTACGCCGGTTTTCTACTCGCGCCACAACCCGGCCCGGGTGGCGACCGCGGTAGGCATTGCCGGCAAGGTCAGACAGCGAGGCGGGTTCTGGACCGAGCATATGTTCTGCAAGGAACTCTGTGACATGGCCGAGCTGGTCCTGCCCGACACCAGGGATGAGATGGAGATGCTGGCCCGCGGGTTCGGCGTGCCGGCAAGCAAGATGCACGAGTTGCCCAATGGCGTGGAGGAGAGGTTCGCCAATGCCACCCCTGACCTGTTCGTCAAGGAGCACGGCCTGAAGGACTTCGTCCTCTACGTCGGGCACATCGGCCCGGCCCGCAAGAACGTCTTCCCCATGCTCAAGGCGGTGAAAGCCCTGGGCCTCCCAACCGTGCTCATCGGCCCGGTCTCTGAGACCGGCTATGCCAACCAGTGCATGAAGCTGGTTGCCGAGACGCCGAACATCAAGGTCATCCCCGGGCTGGCACCGGACTCGCCGGTGCTCGAGTCGGCCTACGCGGCCTGCGACACCTTTGTCCTGCCGTCCCTGTATGAAACTCCCGGCCTGGCCGCGCTCGAGGCCGGTCTGGCCGGCGCCAAGGTCTGCATCACGCGCTACGGCGGCACCCGGGAGTACTTTGACGAGCACGCGACCTACCTGGAGCCGGGCTCGGAAGAATCCATCGTCAACTCGATCAAGCAGGCGCGCGAGCGAAAGAAGGACTCCGCCCTGCGTGACCGCATCCGCGCGAACTACCTCTGGCCCAAGGCGGGGGAGATACTCGCCTCAATCTACAAGACCGCAGCCCAGACATAACCCGTCGGTTCCTCATACGGCCCTACAGAGGTTTTCCACATGCAGTTTACATAATCCATATTATCGGAAGAAGGGGTGAATAGAATGTGGACGGATGCAGGCAAAGGAAACGCCGCCCGAAGGCGGCGCTTCTCCTCGACGGCAGACGATAAGCCTAGAACTTAAACCACTTCTCGGCCAGGGGCGCAACACCCAGCGGGCACTTCCAGTACTTGCCGCCGAGCGAGTTGATGAGGCCCATAATCGCGAGCACGAGCACGATGATCGAACCCACCGGCGCGACAATGAACCACCCGAGGAACGGAATCGCTCCGCCGACCACGCCCACGGCAACTCCGTAGATGGTGAGCACGATGCCCTGCTTCACATGGAACTTGGCAAACTCGTTCTCCTTCATCGTCAGCAGCGGTATCAGCCACAGGATACCGACGTAGGACAACCAGGCAGTCCCCTTGGCCTTCTCAACCTCATCGCCACCAGCCGGCGGCGTGCTCACGGACTTCGGTGCTTCATCCATTCATGCCTCCTCGCATTGGTTCTATAAGGAACATCACAACCTGAGCCGCTCGGCGAAAACGCCGACTACGGGTATGCGCCAGTACTGACCGGTCGCGGCTTGCGCGATACCGGCAATGACAACCGCCACGTAGGCAAGAGCTACCACCAACCCGGCAGGATAGTGAATCAGCCAGGCCACGGCCCGGAAAAAGAGCCCGATCAAGAACATGCCACCCAGCATCCTGCCGAGAACCAGGTCGGTTATCCCGACACCGATGTTGAAGACCAGGACCGCGGCGAAGAGCACCAGGCTCTGGCGGCCATGGAACCGTGCGAACGGCTCCCTGGTCCCGACGAACAAAGGCAGAAAGAACAAGAGTGGCACGTACCCGAGCGCGGCCAGCAGGACCGCGTCGGAGCTCGCCCGTTCCTCAGCCGCAGGCCCGATTTCCTTCAAAGTAGCGTCTGCCAACGCCCGATTATAACGGTGCGACAACCTAAGTCAAGCAGTCGGGCAGCACTGGAGCCGAGATTGACGGCCGGCGGCGTGCCGCTCAGTGTCAGGTCAGAAGAAGCGAAAGGAGTCCGGCAGCCGGTGGCTGCAACCGGTCGCAGCGGCGAGTTGCTCAGCGGTCGCGCGGCTTGATCACCGCGAAGAGCAAGACCGAGAAGGCCATGGCCACCGCGCCCATGAACAGGCCGGCGACCATACCCAGCCCGGCGCCGCAGCGGACGAGCGAAGCGCTGCCCGGAGGCGCGGCACAGCTTCTGACCAGTTCGGGCGCTACCAGGGCTACCGCTGAACCGAACAGCCCGCCGACCACGGCGGCGAACAGCGAGGCACCGACGATGGACAGGAAACAGCGCAGTACCGACACGGATTCCTCCTTACAGGATAGCGACGAAACTGGCAGGTAAAGGTTCTTTCACTTTGATAGTTATGCGAAAGGATACTATGTCAGACGGCTCGCCCGGCGTTCTGGTTTGCTGCCATGCTCCATGCTCCTGCCTCCTCATCGTCGTGCCTCTCCCCTCTCCTCCTTGACTCGTTTCTCTCCCTCTCCTCACCGAGGAGAGGCGTTTGGAGAAACGATAGCGGGCGGGGTCCGGCAGCAGAACCCCACCCGCTTTCAGACCGAACCATCAGGTCACAGGTCAACGCCAGCGTTCGTGCAGTTCGTCCAACTTCCGGACTTCTGCCTTCTCCGCTCTGTCTTCTGACTTCTGACGTCGAGGTCCTGTCAAATGTTGTGGAAATAGCTGAGCGGTGTCTTGGGGTCATGCTGCTGCTTTCACTTGAAGGCCATTGCGGTACCTGGCACCGGCCACCACCGCCGCGACCAGTTCCGGCGCATTCAATCGGTGCCAGCGTGTCTGCTGGTCCTGCATCAGTTTGAACACGAGCCCCAAGGCCGACCAGTGCTGCATCATCCGCTTCGCCCGCTTCACCCGGCTCTTGACCGCTGAGAACGGCGACTCGACCGGATTCGTCGTCCTCAGGTGCCGCCAGTGCTCTTTGGGGAAGTCGAAGTATCCCAACAGGTCGTCCTGGTTCTCAACTAGACACCTCACTGCCGGCGGATAGGCCTTGTAGCTCTCGGCGAAGCGAGCTATGCGTGCCAGAGCCTCGGCTCTCGTCACCGCACCGTAGATGCGCTGGAGTGATTTGCGCGCCTGGCTCTGCTTCGACTTGGGCAGCTTGTCCAGGATGTTCCGCATCATGTGCACCCAGCAACGCTGCCGCCGCGTGGCCGGGAAAGCCTGGACCAGAGCACTCCAGAATCCGGCTATCCCATCCGCTACTGCCAGCCCGACCCAAGTCACACCCCGCTCTTTGAGGTCGTGTAGCACTTCCAACCATTGATCCTCACTCTCCCGCTGCCCGGCGATCAAAGTTAGAAGCTGCTTCCGACCGTCCACGTCTGCACCCATCACTACGAGCAGCGCCAGCTTCTCTTTGTTACGGCCCACCTTGATGTAGATGCCATCGGCCCAGATGTAGGCGTAGTGTGAGAAAAGCGGCCGTTTCCGCCAGGCCTCGTATTCCTCGGCCCACTTCTCCTTCAGCCGCGAGATCGTTGCCGGACTCAATGCTGCGCCGACTCCCAACAGACACTCCAGCGCTGCCTCAAAGTCACCGGTCGAGATACCGTAGAGATAGAGCTGCGGTAATGTCTCCAGCACCTTCGGACTGGTCCGCTGATAGGGCGCCAAGAGGCCGGACCTGAAGTCACCGCCGTCCTCGCTCACCCGCGGTGCCTCGACTTCGACGCTGCCGCCGCTCAGGTGTACCTGCCGTGGCTTCGCGTACCCGTTTCGATACCCCCGCAGCTTGGCTCTACCGGCACGCACATATGGCTCGCGCGCAAGAAACTCATCCCGCTCCGCCTCCAGTGTATCTTGGATCTTCTCCCGGGCTCCGGTGAGCGCAACCTTGTCCAAGAGACAGGCTGCCTCCTGCTTCATCACGCGCCGCATCCGGCGCTCCGATCGCCTCTCACGTCGCTCCTGCCTTCTTCTTACGGCTTCCTGCTCTTTCTGATAGTCTGACATCGTAGCGGTGTCTCCTCTCTCGGGCTAAAACCCGTCATAACAATCACATGGAATCGTAGACACCGCTCTCTCTTTTTCCACAACTTCTGATGATACCTCCTGCCGAACCGGACAACGGCTGCGGCCCTCGGCCAAGCCACCCAAGAGCAAGCTGCCCGCGAGAACGCGGGCAGCGATGTTACGGCGGGTTCGAGGAAGGGCTACTTGGTCAAAACAACCTTCCGCACGTCGCCCGGTCTCCCGTCTTCGGTCATCGGTCCACGGACGAAGTACACACCCGGAGCGAGTGCCCGCACGTCATTCTCTCCCGGCTTGAGGTTCCGGACCTCTCGTCCCGTGGCGTCCAACAACACGCTTGACGCCCTACGCTCAACGCCCGACGCCAGAGGCAGATGCAGGTTGCCGCGCAGAACCGTCGGGCCGGGACTCGTCGTTCGCACGTCGGCGTTCGGCATTTCCTCGACCCCCGGCGGCGCGTCCGGGTAAACCAGGATCACGTCGCCGCATCCTACGTAGATGCACCGCTGCTCCGGGTTCGATGCAATACACCCGGGGTAGGGATAGGGCAGGTGTGAATAGACGCCAACCAGACTGTCCGCCCGCGTGTCGTAGACTCTGAGAGCGCTATCATATGGAGAAGAACAGAACATGTACCTGCCGGTGTGGTCAAGGCATGTGCCATGGAGCGATACACTGGTCGCCATCCGGGCCGTGACCGTGTCGCTGGTGGCGTCAATCGCGAGAACGCTGTCATCACCCACGAACCAGTAGAGCTTCTTGGTCGTGTCCGCATATGCCAGGAAAGTGCTCTTGTATCTACCGTCGTAGTACGGCCAGTAGATTGTCGTCAGCAAGGAAAACGAATGGGAATCCCAGGCCTCTAGTCGGTCCGGGTCCCTGCGAGTAACGTACATCTTCCCACCGTCTCCAGTGTGGGCGGTCGCGCCCACGCCGCCAATCGGCGCATAGAGCGGGATGCTGTCCGTCCGGCTGTCGATGACGGCAAGGCTCTCCCCCAAGTAACAGAGCATGCGACCATCGCCCAGGTATTCGAGCCGCATGACGATATCGCTGGCTGCTATGTTCCGTACCACGGAGTCGGTGTTGCAGTCGACCACGGCGATCTGGACAGTTGAGTCATCCACGAAGCTGTAGACCTTGTTCCCGTCCGGGCACCAGCTGGGGCTGAGGTCCGGATCCCTCTTGGTGTCGATGACCTTGAGCAGGCTGTCTGTCGCCCCGTCCAGCACGCCAATGCCTTTCCGGGCGGCGAAGTAGAACTTGTTGCTGTGTCGGCTATACGTCATTTCATGGCCGTAGTAGGCTTCACCCAAGAACGACTGTTTGACCACGCTGTTGACTCGTTCGTCTACGACACCTACCCCACCGATGGTTACGCCCCAACGGCAGTACAGCCTGCTGGTCGCAGGGTTGTGGTACATTACACGCCTCCAGCCGCAGAGCGGGACGGCCGTGACCACCGACGTGGTGTCGTACCTGCAGTCAACCGGCAGCAGCACGGCCTCCTCCGAATCTCCATAGACGTACAGCATCCTGCGTCGGTCCGGGTCCGACTCGATAATCCTGCCCCACCCCGCGCATCCAACTTTGGAAACGACATCGAAGGTCTCGCAGTCGAACTCGATGAGACTGCCCCAGTTTGTGAGGCTGTACAGCCGGTCACGCACAGTGTCACAGGCAATTGCCAAGCTGTAAGCATCATCCCAAATGTAGCAGGCGCGCGTGAACGTGTCGCCCGAGCAGTCGAACTCGAGTATGCGGTCCGGGTCCGAACTCCTCATTGCGTACAGGCGGTCGGTGGCCTCGTTGCACGCCAGGCGACCCCGCCGAAAAGCCACGCCATGCATCGCGGCTATCACGGAGTCGGATTGGGTGGAGATAACGTATATGGTGTCGAGGCCCTGGTACTCCGGACCCACCGCGTACAGCTTCTGGCGGCGCTTGTTGACACACAGGCTGACCGGCCTCTTTGCCGCAGTGATGGCTGCGACCACGGAATCGGCGGAGCAGGATATCGCGAGCACACCATCGCGCGTCGCGGCGTACACCTTATTCGAAGTCGGGTCGTAGGCCATGGCAGCAAGGCTTCTTCCGACCGGGACAACTTTCAGAAGCGCGTTGCTGGCACAGCCTATGACCGAGACGGTCTTGTCGATGGTGTCGCCGCAATACAGCTTGTCGCTGCCTGAGCTGTAGCAGAGAAGCGTCGGTCGGGACCCGACGAGAATCGAGCCGACCACCTCGTTGGTCGAGCAGTCGATGACCCCGACTCGGCCCTGCGACGGATGAGAAACGTACAGCCGGTTGTGCTTGCTGACCAGCAGCGCGCCGCCGACGGGCGTGCCGGTGTTGATGCGCTTGATGCGCTGGAAGGTGTTCCCATCCACGACAATGATGTCTGACGACTCACTTGCCACGTAGATGTTGTCGGTCGAGCTGCCGAACGCCAGATGATAGCCCGGCCGCAGCGGCCCCAGCGAGTCCGGCAGCAGGATTGTATCCGGAACCGTCGGCGTCCACGCCAGACTCACCCCGACGCCCAGCGCCAGCGCACAGAGGAGGACCAGGCTTGGCTTCTTCATTTTGGCACCACGCCCTAGCTGCAAGGAGTCTAGACCTGCCGTGGCGCTCTGTCAATGGTCAATCGCGTTCGTTCTTCCCCATGCTCTTCGCCCCGCTCCGAGGTTGGCAGCAGAATCAACCATAGCCTCCACCCTCTCCCCCGCTCTTGGGCAAGTGGCGGGAACGCAGCTTCCTCCGCCCCGCCCGCCGCTCGCCCTCTCCCCTGCCATCAGGTCAAGCCGAGAGCCGCGCGCCGTAGGCCAGCGTTCGCGCTACGGCCTGGGTCTGACTGTGAGTGTTATCGGGTTGGAAGAGGCGTTGCCGTGCCGGAGGCCAAAGGATAGTCCGGAGTTCAGAGTCCAGAACCCGGAGACTGGAATTGCGGCCCGAACCCGGCCCGGCGAATCCCTGCGCGCCAGAACGCTCTCCATCACTGGACCACCGGACCCAAGGAGCACTTGAGCGCTCTGCTCAATCTACGTCCATGGACTCGATGACCAGTTCTTGTCCGGAAATGATGTCGCCACCGGCGTTGCAGGCGCACATGCCTTGAAGGATGTGGTCTAGTGGTCCAGTGGCCGATTGGTCGACTGAGTCAGCTCGGCCTGGAGCAGACGAAGTACCCCATTCGGCGCTGCATTTGGGGCAACGGATGCGCAAGGGGACTCGCTTGAACTCAAGCTCGGCCTCGGCCGCGGCCGTGCCTTTCTTCATCTCGTCGAAGTAGAGCTGGACGCAGTCAGGCACGACGCTGCCGCCCGTACCGAGCAGCAGCCGGATGCGGCCTATGCGCTTGGCGCCGTGCTTCTCAGCTTCAGCCAGTGCCTGGTCGAGCAGCGCACGGGTGATGGAAAGCTCGTGCATAACAGGGAGAGTGCTCCAGTGATCAAGTGGTCAAGAGATCCAGTGGAGAAACGGACCGGGGCACTAGACCACTGGAACACTGGGCCACTTGGCCACTACGATATCTCTCTCAGCAGATTGGCCGCGGTCGTGTCCGACGGGACGCGCTGGAGCCACTGCTGCATCAGAATCCGCGCCCTGCCCGTATCGTGCAGGTCGTCCAGGTACAACCGGTAGAGCGCCTGGATCGGATCCGGCCGGGTGGGATCTTCGAGGACGGCCGCTCGATAGGCCGACTCGGCCCTGGCAAACTCGCCCTTGCCCTGGTAGGCGTAGCCGCGGCGCAAAGACAGGTCCGGGTCCTGGTAGCCGCGGGCCTGGATGGAATCGAGGAAACCGATTGCTTTGTCGTATTGGCCGTTGAGCATCGCGAACATGGACGCGTGGTAGAACAGCGGGACCTTCTTGTCCTGGTCGAGGCCGAAGCGCAGAGCCTTCTCGATAACGTCAAGCGCCTCGACGTTCTGGCCCGCCTTCTGGAACTCGCCGGCGAGCGCCAGGTAGCTCGCGGCGTAGTTGATGAGGAGTCCGCGCGTGTTCTCGTCCTTCTCAACGTTGGGGTCGAGCATGGCATCCATCTTGTACACGTCGTACATCATGTGGCGTGTCTTCGCGACGTCAACCATGTTCGGACCCTCTTCCTTGACCACCCGATTGACCAGACCCTCGAGACGGAGATGCGGATCCACCTCCTCGAGGTTGTCGCTGGAGACGGTCGTGGCATAGTAGACCGGCGAACGGGGATTGTAGTCAGCAGTGAAGACCTTGGCCCGGTACTCCTCCGGCGTGCAAGCGTAGTCATCCGGCCACCTCAACTTCACGCCCGCGCTCGTGGCGACGATGTCGCGCATCATGATGTCCTTGAGCAGATACGTACGATTGTCCTTGCCGACGAAGCCCTGCGGCAGCCTGTCGATCTGCGCCTCGGAGAACGAGATGGGCGCCCCCCAGCGCTTGAGCTGCTTGCAGTACCAGGTCGTGTTGAGCAGCGAGAGGTTGGCGACCGCCACGTTCTTGCCGAACTTCGGATCGTAGTTCGAGACCCGCGACAGCACGGTCTGCATGAACCAGAGCGGGAACGTATCGTTGTCACCGTTCGTGAAGAGGACCGCGTGCTCGCCCGGGCAGGATATCAGCATGTTGTACCCGTACTCCGCCGGTATCCAGTCGCCGCGGCGGGTCACCGACTTGTAGTTCAGGAGCATCGGGACGAAGGCGAATGCCAGCAACGCTCCGGACATAGAGTAGACGGGGAGCTTCCGCGCCCTCACCCTGTCGGCAAACCAGCGCAGGAACGCGTAGGCCCCGACGCCGATGAAGATGGTGTAGAACACGAACGAAAAGGCGTAGAAGTAGTCACGCTCGCGCACCTCGCGGAACCGGAGCTGAGACCGCGGATCTGAGGTCGAGTACTTCAGGTTCAGGTAGGTGATGAGACCGGCCGATGCGACCAGGAATGCCACCAGAATAAGCACGAATGACCGCTTCTCTTTCTTGAGCTGGTGCCACATACCCCAGACCCCGAGCAACGGCGGGATCAGCCCGAGCAGGGCCTGCCAGCTGACGTGCAGGAAGATATCGAAGAACCGCGGGTTGCCCCACTGCCAGAAGAAGTAGCGTATGTAGAACTTCACCTGCTCAAAGTAGGCGACGAACAGGTTGAATTGCGGGTTCTGGTTCATCCGCCAGTCATCTTCGGTCAGGAACTGGGTCTTGCGCGGTAAGAGCTTCATCGGGTCATACTGCTCGCGCTTGAGCACGCCGACGAAGTCACGCCAGTTCGACGGGTTCACTTCATTGATGCTGGGTTCGCGTCCGGCGCGTATGAGCATGATGAACTGGACGCAGCCGGCAAGAAACACCAGCCCGAGCATCAGGCCGACGTATCTGAGGCTCAGCTTGCCCTGGCGGTGCAGCCAGTAAAGGTATCCGCTGTACCCGGCCGCGAGCAGCAGGAGTAGTACCGGCGTCTGCACCCACCGCTCGATGAAGGCCACGGTCGGTGAAGCAAGGAACAGGACCGTGTCGTCCATCACCCGGTTTCCCGCCGCCACGTAGGCAATCACAAAGACCAGGAAGAATAGGCCGAGTCCGTAGAACACCGACCTGGTATGGGTCGAACGTTCCATCACCCTGATGCCGTACCAGGTTGCGCCCAGCATCAGCGGGATCGCGACAAACGTGCCCGCGGAGAAGCCCAGCTCACCCATCGTCAGGATGATCAGGTATCCGGCGACCAGCTCGAAGAGCCTCAACTGCAGCACGGATTCGCGATCCACCACCATCGCGAAGACCAGCACCGCGAACAAGGTCATCATCGGCGTGAAGTGGATGCCGGTCGAAAGGAAGAGCAGGAACAGTGCGGCCAGTATCAGGCGGTTGTCGCCGTCGGAACGCTGGATGTGGTCGCGCCAGACCAAGGCCATGTAGAGAACGGACAAAGCGACTACCACGCACGGCCCGTACACCTCGGCCTCGACCGAGTTATCCCAGAAGGAGAACGCGAAGGCGCAGGCCAGGGCGCCAAAGACGCCGGCGACGTGCGGCAGCCACTTGTCGTGACGCCGTTCCGGGCTCGTGTACGGCGCAATGAGTCTGAGGACGAGCAGGTAGATGAGCCCGCAGGAGAAGGCGCCGAACAACACCGGAATGAGGTTGATTCTGAAGGCGTGCTCCGGGCTGGTCGGGAGCATCGAGAAGATGCGACCGATGGTCACGAAGAGCGGCGTGCCCGGCGGGTGTGGGACTCCGTATATGCAGGCAGTCGCGATCAATTCGCCGCAGTCCCAGAATGCCGCGGTCGGCGCGACAGTCGAGAGGTAGGCAACCAGCACCACGGCAAACACAGCGGCGAAGAGAATGATGCGTATTCTTCGGTCGTTCATCAGGCGGGCCTCCGGGAAAAGAAAGGAGTCAAGGATTCAAGGAGTCAGGTGCCAGGCACACGGCCCGGCAGCACGGTTCTGTGGCTCACTCACGCAGGCTGATACTATAGAGAGAACCAAATGGAGTCAAATCAGACGTCCGCAGGCAGCCGCGAACCCCGGCTAGGAAAGCTGTTGCAGCTGGCGGGCGGCGGCCGAGTCGGACGGGGCGCGACGCAACCAGAGCTGAAGAAGTGCCTTGCCTTTGGCCGTATCGCCAAGCTTGCCCAGGTAGAGATGGACCAGTGCCTGCACGACTTCGCCCCGGCCTGGGTCAGCGCTCATTGCCTCGATGTAGGCCGACTCAGCCTGCTTGAGGTTCTCCTTGCCCTCGTGGGCCAGGCCGCGTCGCAATGCGAAGTCGGGCTGCGTGAACCCGAGCGCCTGGATAGTATCGAGCGCGGCCAGGGCCCTGTCATAGTTCCCGTTCTCCAGCGCGACACTCGAAAGATGATAGAGGACCGTCATCCGGCGGTCCCGGTCAAGATCCAGCCCGGTAGCCAGGGTCAGGACGTGCTCGGCGTCGAGCGGACGATTCAGGCGCCGGTAGCCATTGGCCATCGACATGAAAGTCGCGGCATAGGTCAGAAGCAGTCCCCTGGTATTCTCATCTTTGCTGACGCGAGGGTCAAGTATCGACTTCATGCTGTACACGGAGTCAACCAGGTAGCGGCTCCGGTCCAGGTCCACTTGCTCGCTCCCCGCGTCGGGTACGACGCGATAGACCAGGCCTTCCAACCGGAGGTGCGACTTCACATCCTGCAGGCTGCCGGGCGAAACCGTGGTCGCGATATAGACCGGCGTCCGGGGTTTGTAGCCCGGGCCGAACACCTTCGCAATGTACTCCTCGGAGGTCGCAGCGTAGTCTTCCGGCCAGTTGAGTTTGACTCCACCGGCGGTCGCCACCATATCGCGGATCATTACGTCCTCAAGCAGGAACGTCCGGTTGTTCTTGCCGACGAAGCCGCGCGGAAGCTGCTCTATCTCCTCCTCGGTGAAGGAGATCGGCGCGCCCCACCGCTTCAGTTGCTTGATGTACCAGTTCGTGTTCAGAAGCGAGAGGATCCCGACCCGGACGTTCTTGCCGAAATCGTGGCTATAGCCGGCAATACGCGAGGGCACCGTCTGCATGAACCAGAGCGGGAAAGTGTCGTTGTCGCCATTGGTGAAGAGGACTGCGCGCTCGCCCGGGCAAGATGCGAGCATATTGTACCCGTACTCGGCCGGTATCCAGTCGCCCCGGCGGCTGACTTCCGGATAGTTCAGCAGCATCGGTACGAACCCGAATGCAAGGAGCGCGCCGGACAGCGCGTAGGCCGGTGCGCGTCTGAATCGGAGTCGATCGATGACCGTCCGAAGAAATGCGTATGCCCCGACACCGACGAAGATCGTATAGAAGACAAAGGAGAAGGCGTAGAAATAGTCGCGCTCGCGCACCTCCAGGTATCCGTACCCGCCCTGGGCCGGGTTGCCGCGCCTTGGATCCGAGGGCGAGTACTTCAGATTCAGGTAGGTGACCAGGCCGATCGAAGCCACCAGGAAGGCAACGAAGATGAGGACGAAGGATCGCTTCTCGCGTCGGAACTGATGCCACATGCCCCACAGCCCAAGCAAAGGCGGTATCAAGCCGAGCAGGGCCTGCCAGCCAACGTGCAGGAAGATGTCGAAGAAGCGCGCGTTGCCCCACTGCCAGAAGAAATAGCGGAGGTAGAACTTGACCTGCTCGAAGTACGCAACCAGCACGCCGAAGCGCGGGTTCCGATTCATCCGCCAGTCATCTTCGGTCAGGAACTGCGTCTTGCGCGGCAGGAGCTTCATTGGATCGTACTGCTCGCGCTTGAGCACGCTGACGAAATCGCGCCAGTTTGACGGGTCCGCCTCGTTGATCGTGGGCGAGTGACTCGCGCGGATGAACATGATGAACTGCACCGTACCGGCGAGAAGTACCAGTCCGAGCATCAACCCCACGTACTTTGGGCTCAGCCGCCGCTGGCGGTGGAGCCAGTAGAGGTACCCACCGTAGCTCGCTACCAGCAGCAGCAGCAGCATTGGCGAGCGCACCCACCGTTCGATCAAAGCCACGGTCGGCGACGCAAGGAACAGCACCGTATCGTCCATTATCGCGTTCCCTGCCGCCACGTAGGCGATGACGAACACGAGGAAGAACAGGCCCAGGCCGTAGAACACCGACCGCGTATGGGTGGAGCGATCCATCACCCTGATACCGTACCAGGCCGCGCCCAGCATCAGCGGTATGGCGACGAAGGCAGCGACGGAGAGCCCCAGTTCGGCCATCGTCAGTATCACCAGGTAGGCGGCGAACAGCTCGAAGAGCCTGAGCTGCAGTACCGCTTCCCGGTCGACGATGAGTGCAAACACCAGCACTGCGAATACGGTCATCATCGGGGTGAAGTGGATACCGGTGGAAAGAAAGAGGAGGAAAATCGCGGCCAGAATCAGGCGATTGTCGCCGCCCGCCCGCTTGAGTTGTTCGCGCCAGACCAGCGCCATGTAGAGCACCGACAAAGCGACGACCACGCACGGGCCGTAGACCTCGGCCTCGACCGAGTTGTCCCAGAACGAGAACGCGAAGGCGCAGGCAAGGCCGCCGAACACGCCGGCGACGTGCGGCAGCCACCTGTCGTGCCGGCGTTCGGGAACGACGTAGGACGAAATGAGTTTGAGGACAAGCAGGTAGATGAGCCCGCAGGAGAAGGCACCGAAGAGCACCGGGATCAGGGTGACTCGGAAAGCCACCTCTTTCGCCACGGGCAGCATGGAGAAGATGCGCCCCAGGGTTACGAACAACGGCGTGCCGGGCGGGTGCGGGACGCCCATCGTGAACGCCGCCGAAATCAACTCGCCGCAGTCCCAGAACGCCGCGGTTGGGGCGGCGCTGTACAGGTACACACCGGCCACGACGACGAACACCGCCGCGAACACCAGCAGCCGGACTCTAGTATCGTTCATGAATCAGACCTCCGTGGCCAGGGCTTGCTGGATGTTGTACTTGAGCTGGGACGGCGTGAGCCCGGACAGCAGCGCACCGCGGTTGGCAAAGCTGATCTTGCCCGTGGTTTCCGAGACAATCACGGCGATGGCATCGGTCACGGTCGCGATGCCGAGTCCGGCCCGGTGGCGCATCCCCAACGCATTCTCGACGTACCGCTCTTCACTCAAGGGCAGCGTACAGCCGGCGGCCACAACTTGCCCGGCGATGATGATGGCACCGCCGTCGTGCAAAGGCGCAGGGGGAGTGAAGATCGAAACCAACAGCGGCGCCGAAACCCGCGCTTCCACCCTGGTCCCGGTCTCAACATAGTCGCGGAGCCCGATATCGCGTTCGATGACCAGCAGCGCACCGATCCTGTGGTCTTTCATCTGCGCCGCCGCCTCGACGATCTCTTCGACGGCGGCAGCATCCGCCCCGTGCTTCAGGAGGAACCGCAGCGGCCGGTAGCGGCCGAACCGGGACAGGATGTTCCGAATCTCGGGCTGGAAGATGATGACGAAGGCGACAATCCAGACGGTAGTCAGCGAGTTGACGATGAGACCGACTGCTTTGAGGTCGAGCCAGCGTGCAACGAACGACACCGCTACCAGGAAGAAAAGTCCGTAGAGCATGCGGATGGCGCGCGTGCCCTTCAGGAAACGGAGGAAATAGTAGGCCAGCAGGGCCACCATCAGGATGTCGAAGGCGTCTACCCAGCGGAAACTGACGAACGACAGCACCTAGGCTCTCATCTCCACGGCATCGGCCAGCTTCAAAGCCTTCACAACCGGTTTGACGTCATGAACACGCAGAACGTTCGCCCCGTTCCTCGCCGCCAGCACACACGCAGCGATTGTTCCCTCGACTCGCTCTCCCGGCGGCGAGTCCGAAACCGCACCGATGAAGCGCTTGCGAGACGGGCCAACTACGACCGGTGCACCCAGGGACTCAAGCTCAGCCAGCCGGCGCAGGATTTCGAGATTGTGCGCCACGGTCTTGCCGAAGCCGATGCCCGGGTCAACGAGCATCTGCGTGCGCGCGATGCCGGCGGCCTCTCCCCGCCTCAACGCCTCAGCCAGGAAGTCGGTTACTTCGGCCATCAGGTCGGAGTATTCGGGCTTCTTCTGCATGGTGCGGGGCCGGCCTTTCATGTGCATCAGTATACATGGGACTCCGGCTCGCGCCACAATCACTGCCATTTGCCTGTCTCCGGCAAAGGCAGACACGTCGTTCACGATATCCGCGCCCTCGCTGAGCGCGATGCTCGTGACCGTCGCGCTGGTTGTATCAACTGACACCGGTGTCTTCAGCCTCTTCTTCACCGCCCGCAGCACCGGGAGAAGCCGCGCCTGTTGCTCCCTCACCGGAACCGGTCGGGAACCGGGCCTGGTCGACTCCGCTCCAATGTCTATGAAATCAGCACCTTCCTCCGCCATCGACAACGCATGCTCGACTGCAGCCGACGGCTCAAGGAACCTTCCGCCGTCGGAGAAGGAATCGGGAGTGACGTTGAGTATGCCCATCACGTACGTTCGTCTGCCCAGATCCAGGGTTTTCCGCCCCAGCTTGATGGACCGCGTCCGTGACTGCAGGTTTCCAACCAACTCGCTGAGTTCCGGGACAAGTCGGGCCACACATTCCGGCTGGTCTGCCAGTCGGTACCCGAGCGTCTGCAGTTGTCGTTTGGTCAGGAAGAGAATCGCATCCGTGCGCCTGACTCGACCCGAGACGACCAACCGGTTCACCGCACAGTCCCCTCCGCAGGCCATCGCGGTCTGCTTCAGGATGTTCGCTGTCGCCGTTGATAGGCAGTCAACCTTGATGGCGACCACCCGGCTCTTGGCCCGGAAAATCGGCCAGCTCAGCGGGTCGGCTCCAACCCGGGTGAGCTCAACATCGAGGTCGGCCTGGTTCGCTACGGAGAGCAGACGCATGTGAACTTATAGGCTAGCTGACGCCGGAAGTCAAGCAATAGTGGACAAGTGGTCTAGTGGTCCAGTGCTCCAGTGTGGAACCTGCAACACTTGATCACTAGGCCACTAGATCACTCGACCACCTTCCTACCTCAGGACCTGCCCGATACGGTCCAGTGCCCAGTCGACCTCCGATTTCGCTATGATGAGCGGCGGGGCGAGACGGATGACCGTTCCGTGTGTCTCTTTCGCCAGCACGCCCAGCCCCATCAGCTTCTCGCAGAAACCGCGCGCCGGTCCTGACTCGGGCTTGATGTCTACGCCGATGAGTAGACCCCTGCCCCTGATTTCCGCGATGTGGGGCGAGTTCATCTTCGCTAGTTCGGTGCGCAGGTATTCGCCCATCGCAAACGAGTTCTCCGGCAGCTTCTCTTCGAGGATGACCTCGACCGCTGCCTTGCCGACAGCGCAGGCCAGCGGGTTCCCGCCAAAGGTCGAGCCGTGGTTGCCGGGCGTGAAGACCGACATGAGTTCTTTGGATGCAAGCGCGCCGGATACCGGGAAGCAACCTCCGCCCAGCGCCTTGCCCACAATCAGCACGTCCGGCTTGACGCCGTCGTACTCGTAGCAGAAGAGCCGGCCGGTCCGACCCAGCCCGGTCTGGATCTCATCGGTCATCAACAGGACATTGTTGCGCGTGCAGATTTCGCGCGCCGCCCTAAGGAATCCGCCCTTCGGCACCTTGATCCCGGCTTCGCCCTGGATCGGCTCAACCAGGAACGCCACCGTGTTCGGCGTGATGGCCTTCTCCAGCGCCGCAGTGTCGTTGTACGGAATCATCCTGAACCCGGGCGTGAAAGGCCCGAAGCCGTCACTGTAAAGCTTCTCCGGCGAGAAACCGACAATGGTCGTGGTCCGGCCGTGGAAGTTGCCGTCGCAGACGATGACCTCGGCCTTGCCCTCGGGCACTCCCCGCCTCGTGTAGCCCCAGCGCCGGCACAGCTTGATCGCAGTCTCGACCGCCTCGGCCCCGGTGTTCATCAAGAGCACCTGGTCCATCCCGCACGCCTCAGTCACGGTCTTGCAGAAAGGCCCGAACGTATCATGGTGGAACGCACGAGAGGTCAGGCAGAGCCTGTCCATCTGCTCTCGCATCGCGGCCAGTATCTTCGGATGGCGGTGCCCCTGGTTCAGGGCCGAGTAGGAGGAGAGCATGTCAAGATAGCGCTTCCCTTCGACGTCCTCGACCCACACGCCTTCGCCCTTGGCCAGGACGACCGGCAAGGGCAGGTAGTTGCGGGCGCTGTGTGCTTCGGCCAGATGAATGTAGTCCAGGCTCTTCACTAGAACTCCTTTCGCTTGCGGGCTGGACTCGTATTCTAGCCGATACACTGCACTGAGGCAAGCTCGCTCGAACCGGACCCGCAACTTCCGGTCAACAATCTGCGCCGCGGCTTCCTTGGCTACATCCTGAGACAAAGATTGACATCCGGACGCGTTTGAGTCAAATAGAAGAGGTCACTGCCAACGATCCGTGCGGAGGCGCGATCGTCCTCTGGCTTGGAAAGCAACCTGGGTCACGAGTGTTGAAACTGGAAAAGGAGCACAAGATGCCACTGACTTCTCACGACTTGCATCGTCTGGTCTGCCGGTCAACCGTCCTGATCGTCGCTGCGCTGTTCCTGGTGCTTCCGAATCTCTCCTGCACCAGAGCACCCCGCTACAGCGACGAGTCGTTCTACGAGGACATCGCCTGGGGTATCATGACCGGGCTCGTCGACATCTATAACCAGAACATCGCCGGCACGCCCGCAGGACCGGTGGACATCGTCGCCAATGGACCGTTCGGCGGCACCGTACACATCACCGGGACCACGAGCTACGATTCGGGCAACGGCATCGAGACCGTGCACCTGGAGTACGACTTGACCAACTGCCGAGTGTCCTCCACCTCGTCTTCCTCGAGCCTGAACGTCGACCTCACACTGAACGGGATAGTCAGCGAGGATGGCACCTGGTCATCGAGCTACGTCAGTCTCTCATACAGTTCGGCCAATCTAGGTGTGGCCGGTTCCTCCGAGCGGGGTACGAAGATGCGCGACGTCAGTGGCGCCACGCCGTTCAAGGCTAACCGCACCAGCTCGGGCACATCGGCTGAGCTATTCGGCCTGAAGGTATCCTGGTAGGCAGGTCCCTAGCGGCGACTCCCCAGCCTCGCGCGAGCCCGGCTGTCGCCGGCCTGCAGGCTACGGGCCGGCAGCCTGCAGACTGAGTAGCGGGGCGGGTCGCTTCATGCGAATCTGGTCCATGCGATCAAGCACGTCCTCGACCTTGCCTTCACGCAGCCCGAATTCTCTCAGCAACCCTTCGATGCGGCCGCGGCCGAGCCTGTCCTCACAGACGACCAGCCCGGTCAGGGCCTGCCTCGGCCCATCAGCAACCTGGACTGACGAGAGAATCGTCAGGGCCGCCGCCAGCCTGGGTACCGCCTCCGAGTGTTTTCTCCGGCTCATCAGGTCGAGCCCGATGTTGCCAAGGTAGGCCGCCATACCGATCCTGTCTCCGGCCTTCCGGGCAACGGCGAGCGCTTCCTTCTCGAGCTGGAGGGCCTTGCCGAGCCTGCCTTCACTGCGGCAGATGCTCGCGACATTTGCCAGACCCGTAGCCACGCCGAGTTGGTATCCAATGGCGCGGGCCATCGCCAGACCCTGAAGGTAGTACCTGAGCGCCCGGTTAGGTTCGCCCTTGTCCAGGTAGACGCTCCCGATGTTGCCAAGTTCGCACGCCTCGCCCCAGCGATCCCCGATTTCGTGTGTCGCTGTCAGCGCCTGCTCGTGATAGCTGAGAGCAGTGGCGAGGTCACCCTTGTCGTGCCAGACATTCCCGATGTTGCCGAGCAGGATTGCGACCACCCACTGGTCCGCCAGTCCACGGGTCAGGGCCAGCGACTCGGACAGGGTCGCGAGCGCCGGGTCCAGTTCGCCGCGGTCGCGACGGATAAGCCCGATGTTATTGAGGGCACGAGCTCTCCCCCTCCCGGCATGCAGCGTAGCTGCCAGCCGCTCAGACTCCTCGAAGTCCCTCAACGCCGCGTCCGCGCGGCCGCTGGTGTAGTTGCAGACACCGCTCAGGTTGAGCAGCGCGACCAGGTGGACACCGTTCGTTTCCGTCTTCGCCTGCTGGAGGTGCGAGATCGCGTCGTGCCAGTTGCAGGCACGCATGGCGGAAATGCCGCGGTCGAAGAGCCGTCTAGCTGTGGGGTCCGACGCGCACAGGCCGTCATGACATTCCGCCATCCGACCCATGCTGCGCCGCAGCGCATCTAGCCTCTTCAGATCCGTCTGCGGCTGCCGTCTCCCGGGAGCCAGCATGCGCTTGATGACGCCTCCCATACCCACGCTGACCCACAGGCCGGGGGCAATAGCCCGACAGGCCGCAATCAACTCGTGTCCGGGAGCCATAGCCAAGCTAGTGAGTGTAGCATTGCAGGGCCGACTGTCAACCGCAGGAGGTCGGCACCAGGCTTTTCGCGGGTTGTGATCCTGGGGCAGGTCGGCTGTTAGCCGGCCACCGGAGGAAGAAGTTGACGGTCGGCCGTTTTCGCGGGCCGCTTCATGCGCGTCTGATCTACCCGGCTCAGAAGGTCGGATGCACTGTCGTCATCAAAGCCCGACTGCTTGAGGAGCGCTTCCACGCGCTGTCGCCCGAGCCTGTCCGCGCACCTGTCCAGTCCGGTCAGGGCCTGGCGCGGCCCGTCGGCGACTCTGATTGAAAGGAGAATGGACAGCGCCTCGGCCAGCTTGGGAACGGCTTCCTCATGCTTTCCTCTGGCCAGCAGGTCAAGTCCTATGTTGCCGAGCTCGCTCGCCACCCCGAGGCCGTACCCGGCCTTCCGCGCCACCGCCAGGGCCTCCTCCTCGCATTTCAGCGCGTCGTCCGGCCTGCCCCGCCGGCGATGGATGTCCGCGATGTTGGCAAGACAGGTGACCACGCCCAGCGGATAACCGACGCTGCGGGCGTTCGCCAGCGCTTGCTCGTCGTACTTGAGCGCCAGGTCTGGTCTCCCTTTGTCCATGTAGATACTGCCGATATCTGCCAGCTCGCTGACCACGCCCCACTGGTCCTTGATCTCGCGGGATATCTTCAACGCCTCGATGTGGTACTCAAGTGCCTTCTCCAGTTCGCCCCGGTCGTGCCAGACGTTGCCGGTGTTGCCCAGCAGTATGGCAACTGCCCACTGGTCATCGAGCTCGCGCGCCAGAGTCAGCGATTCCTCCAGGTACTCAAGCGCTCCATCCAGTTCGCCGCGGTCGCGATGGATAAGCCCGATATTGTTGAGTGCTTGGACCCGACCGCGCTTAGTATGCAGCTCATCTGCCAGTCGGGCCGACTGATGGAAGCAGCGCAACGCGTCTTCAACGCGGCCCTGCGTATAGCGACATACACCGATCTGGTTCAAGAGCGCGACAAGGTGGACGCCGCTCGTGACCGACATCGCCTGCTTGAAGTACGCGACTGCCTCGTCCCAGCGGCACGCGCGCATCGCCGCCAGGCCAAGCTCAAACGGCTGTCTGACCACTGGCGGCGACAGTGGCAGGCCATCGAGATACTCCGCCATCCTGCCGAGGTCGCGCCGCACGCACTCCGGCCTCTCCGGCCGAGACTCCGGACTGCGTTCCTTGGTATTCAGTAGTCGGGCAACAAACGCGGCCGCTCCCGTGGCCGCGCCGGTTGACGGCGCGTTGCGGGTAACGGAAGCAGGCAGATCGAGACCGGGAGTTTCAGCCAAGCAGATCAGTCTAACGACCCCCGACTCTCAGTCAAATGTCGGAGCGGACGCTGACGCAGTGGAAGAGCGAGAGCCCGGGCCGGGCATCGTCACCGGCTCGGGCCCGACAGGACGGGATGGGGGCGGCAGCGCCACCCCAAACGCTGATGTTCCTCCTCTATCTGACCACCAGCTTGAGAGAGAGACTCGCGCCGCCGGCGTGCAGCCGGACGAAGTAGACACCGCTGGGCACGACCAGTCCCGAATAGTCGGTTCGGTCCCACGCTGCCTGCCCGGCACCCGCCGGCTGGTTGCCCGATAACAGTGTCCTCACCGCCTTACCGGCAAGGTCGTAGACAACGAGCGAAGCCCGGCCAGCAACCGCCAGATCATAGCTGACTCTCGTGCGGAAACGGAATGGGCTCGGTATGGCTTCGCGCAGTTCGACGCCGGGTCCCGGAGTCTGTCTTGAGTCATCGACTCCCGTAGAATCAGGTGATGCCGCCCATTCGATCGCCTGCTTGAGCAGGAGCATCGCATCGGCATCGTCGTAGTAGGGTTCGTTCTCGTAGTTCTGAAAGTCCCCGAAGTAGATCGGCCCCAGGTACACGGAGCGCCCGGCGCCGACTTCGCGCACCGCTATCGAAGCCTGACCGGTGGTATCCTCACTGTAGCCGCCGAGGGCCGTTGCTCCGGGCTGAAGTCCGGCGTTGGCCCACTCGCCATGGCTCTGGATGTCGAAGTCATGCACATTCAGAGTCACCGGATGGGTGCTGTCGGTGACGAGGATCCGACCGGATGCGAAGAAGTTGTAGTCCAGGGAGCAACTCACCGGCAGTATCGAGTCCATCTGCCAGGCGCTGGCGCGGTATACGCCGTAGACAATCCAGCCGAGGCCGACAAAACCTCCTCCGCTTCGAACCCAGTCCTTCAACGCGCTCTGATAGGTCTGGAAATCGTTGTCGGCGTATCCACGATCGCCGGTGACGACCACGTCATATTCCGCGAGTTCCGAAGCCTCGTCAATATCGGAACCGGTGACGATGGAGTCCTCCCAGCCCTGCGCCTTGCAGAGCGAGTCAATCCGGTAGCACGCATTCGGCGGAATGCGGCCCGTCGATGCGGAGTCGATCTCGATGGCCACTTTGATCTCAGTAGCCAGAGCCACGGCTGCGAAAAGCGTCAGCGGCAGTACCAACATCCTCATCCTCTGTCCTCCCTGGTTGCGGACATCCAAACATCCACTTCTACCGGACACGGGCACGGCCGGATAGAAGCCGCATTCTGAGTATCTCCGGCCGCAACCCGAGGGCCTATTCTCTGGCGCTCTCACCCGCCTGTCAAGTAAAGTCATCTCGCCCCCCCACACACACAAAAGGCCGACCCCGCGCGAGGCGGGGCCGGAAATCGCGTAGGCGAAACCCGCGGGCTACTTCTTGGTCGGGGGCTTCGGCCCTTCCTTCTTCGGCTCCTCGGCCTTCTTAGTAGTATCGACAGGCGGAGCGACCGGCTTGATCACGGCGCCGACCTTGGTCTGCAGCGACTCGGGCTTGACCTTGGCGGGATCGTTCAGATAGTACTCAAGCATGGGGCCGGCGGCCTCGTACTTGTTCTCTGCGATCCACTTGTAGAGCTTCTCGTAGACCGGCCCGACCTGATCGTAGGGACCCATGTAGTCGGTCACGGCAATCATCATCGGCTCTGCGTCCTTGACGACCATACCGGTCTTCTTGTCGGTCATATTCTTGGTGGCCGTGTCGAGCGGGACGCTGACCTCGTAGCGGGTGCTCTCCGGCTTGACGGCCGCCGGGTTGTCATGGAAAACGGCGAACGGCGTGCCACGCACGGTCAGCTTCTGCTCCTGCACCGCGGCCATCAGGACGCTCAGGTCCTTGCCGATCTCGGCATAGGGCCCCGTCTTGGCAATCGAGGCCACCTTCATCGCCGGGAGGTTCATGGTCTGCGCAACAAACGCCGGTTCGGCCGGCTTCTCGGTCTTGGCCGGCTGTTCGCTGCCGCCGCAGCCGACCATCATGGCTACTACCATCAGGCCGATGGCGAAGCTCAGGACTCTCTTCATCTGCACTACTCCTTTTTTGGGTTTCTACGAATGTCGAGGAACGGCGGGATTATAGACCCGGCTGTCCGCTTGTCAAGTCCAGTACCCCTGTTCAGCAGTCGTCAGCCGGGGCGGTGCGCAACGCCTTCTTGCGGGCCTGCAACGACTTAGCCGCAAGAACTTTCTCCTTCGCCCGGCGCGAGCGGCGCCGCTTCTGGCGTCTCAACTTCGCGACCCTCGCCGCCTCCGCGCTTTGCTCGCCCAACAGACGGGCCTCAAGTCTGTCCGCCAGCGCCCTTCTCGCCAGAAACCGGTTGAGAGCCTGCGACCGCTCCTGCTGGACCTTGACCTCGATACCGGTTGGCACATGCTTGAGATAGACCGCTGTCGAGGTCTTGTTGACGTTCTGCCCGCCCGGGCCCCCGGCCCTGATGAACCTCTCAATCAGGTCACCGGGTTTGACGCCGAGTGCTGCGAGCCGGGCGGTAAGTACCGCCTCTTTGTCGGTGCTCACACCTGAGGCCATTACTCAGCCACTGACCCTCGAGGTTGCCACGAAAACGCGAGAGACACAATACAGAGGGACAGAAAGAGACCAGGAATCCGTTTCATCCGTTTTCGTGCTTTCGTGGCTCAGTACTCCAGGCCCTCGAACCTACCCCCTACCGCCGTCGACCTGGTCGGCCTTGCGGGCCTGAAGCTCGGCTTCGAGGTACCTGCGCTCGTCGGCCAGCTCCCGCACCCGGTTGAAATCCATCGTCTGCCGGGCTGAATCGTACTCGTTCTCGAGTTGCCTCAGCCGGCGTTCGATGTCGGCCACCCCATCGCCCTGGTGTTGATGAGCAGAACTCGGACCATGGGACTTGGACTTGGGACCCCGGGCATGGGACGTGGGACCGTGTACATGCGACTTCGGAGTTTTGACTTCGGGCCTCGTCGGGTGCCCTTCTTGCCTTGTCTTTGGCGCTTGAGGCTTCGGGCCTGCCGCCTCGCGCTTGACTACGCGGCCTGCCGCATAGCTGTAATTCCCGGGGAACAGCACCGCCCTGCCGCCTTCGATCCGCACCGTTTTGTCTGCCAGCTCATCGAGCATGAACCGGTCGTGCGCGGCAAACACGACGGTCCGACTGTACCGTCTTATCGCCTCAAAGAGTATCTCCCGCGACTGAATGTCAAGGTGGTTGGTCGGCTCGTCAAGGATCAGGAGATTCGACGGCGTCAGCAGCGCCCGGATGATCGCCAGCCGGCTGCGTTCGCCGCCGGACAGCACCGCTACCTTCTTGTCTATTGCGTCTCCCGAGAAGAGAAACGTGCCCAGAATGCCTTTGAGTTCATTCTCCGTGAACCCGGCACCCGCGTCGGCGGCAGCTTCGAGCACGGTCATCTCCGGGTTGATGGTCTCCTCCGCGCCCTGCTCATAGCACGCAACCTGCGTCTTCTGGCTGGTCCAGGCTTCGCCCGAATCAGGTTCCAGCTTGCCGGCAATGGTCCGCAGCAGCGTCGTCTTGCCCTGACCGTTCGCGCCGAAGAGACCAATCTTCTCTCCTCCGCCTACCGCCAGGTTCACGTCCCGGAGCACCTGCTTCGGGCCGAACGACTTGGACACTCCGCGCAGGTCGACTGCCTTTCCGTAGACGGTATCCGATTCCGGGAACCGGATGCGGATTGCCGGCGCTGACTCCGGCGGCGTCACTCGCTCCAGCCGGTCGAGCATCTTCTGCCGGCTCATCGCCCGCGGAGCGGTATCCTTGCGCCCCTTGTACTGGGCGATGAACTGCTCGGTACGCTTGATGAACTGCACCTGCTCTTCGTACTTCTTGAGCTGCCGCTCATCCCGCTGCACCTTGTCACTCAGGTACTTCGAGTAGTTGCCGGGGAAGATGTGGACGCGCTTCGACTCGATCGCCCAGATCTTCTGCACCAGCGCGTCAAGCAGATACCGGTCGTGGGCGATCATCACCACCGCACCCTTGAAGCTGGTGAGGTACTCCTGAAGCCACTCGATGGATCGGATGTCGAGGTAGTTGGTCGGCTCGTCGAGCAGCAGCACATCCGGGTCTTCGAGCAGCATCCTCGCCAGTGCGAGTCGGACCTGGAATCCGCCGCTCTGGGTGCGGGTCTGCTTGTGAAAGTCATCCTCCTCAAACCCGAGGCTCATGAGCACCTTCTCGGCCCGGGCCTGCCGGTCGTAGGCTTCATGGCCGTAGTGGTGATCGAGCACGGCGTAGCGGTCGAGAATCTCCTGCAGTTCCTCGGCCGGCATGTTCGCGTCCTGCATCCGGTGCTCGAGCGCCCGCATCTCGTCATGGACTTCATCCAGGTGCTTGAAGGCCGTGAGCGCCTCCTCCAGGACGGTGCGCGTGCCCACGACCGCGCCGGTCTGAGGAAGATACCCGATACAGGTGCCCTTGCGCTTGTCCACGGAACCGCGGGTCGGCTCCAGCTCGCCGGACATCAACTTGATGATCGTCGACTTGCCCGACCCGTTGGCCCCGGCCAGCCCTATCCGGTCCTCAGGCCCGACAAAGAGGTTCACGTCCCGATAGAGCTCCTGCGTACCGAACTCCATCGTGATGTTTGACAGGGAAATCACGTGCCAAGCCTACCCTGAAACGTCCGCCATTCAAGAACGGTGGACGTAGCCGCCAGACCTCGGTCGAGAGTCCCGCACCAGCGCCAAGGAGCGCCGCCAGGAGGTCTATGGCGGCGAAGAATGGTCGCGGGTCGCGTCCCGTGTTCTCTAGAAGCAGCCGGCGGTGTGTCCTTTGCCGTCGACGTCTATCGCCGGCGAGCTCTTCTCAAGTCTGTAGTCGCCGCCCTTCGGATTGATGAACCTCGGGTCGCTCTCGACGTTACCCTCACCTTCGGGTACGTCATCGAAGTTCTCACCTTCGTTGTCGAGCACATTGTACTCAATCGTCATCCCGCCCTTGTCTTCGTCCGAAACGACACCGCGGCCGTTGCCCGCGATGATGCAGAAACGGATCTCGGTCCCCGACGGGTCGTCTATCGAGTAGATGCCGGAAGGACCGTTGTCGACGATAGTGCAGTACTCGATACGCGCGGTGCCGGTCCCGAACATGTTCGACAGGTAGATACCTCGGTCGTCGTTGCCGTAGATCAGACAACGACTGATGTCGTGATGGCCGTCCTTGACGTTGATGACGTGCGATACACCACCGGTGAGGGTTAGACCTTCCACCGTGCAGTCCTCGCCCGAGAGAGTGAGCGCCGCGAACTCGCCGCCGGCGTCAATGACGGTCTTGCCCGGACCGGCGCCGAGTAGGGTAGTTTCGTCCTTCTCGACCTCGACCTCCTCCTTGTAGGTCCCCGGGTGCAACATAGAGGACGACGCCGTCATCGGCCGCATCCAGGGCTTCGTTGATTTCCTTGTAGTCGCCCGAGCCGTCCGCTGCGACGACGATGTCGGCGCTGGGCGGTCTGGCGACGGTCTGCTTCTTCGGACAGCCGACGAATGCCAGCATCAGGATGGACAGGAACGGGAGCAGTTTCTTCATATGGTCATTACCTCCGAGCGACTATCCTCGCCAAGGGCTGGCCTGTCAAACCACGCCGAATAGCACTGCGTCCTCGCAGGAAGCTGTTCGAGCCGGCGCAAGAGGCAGCGGGTCGTCATGACGCAAGACCAAGCCGGCTGACGGCTTCCCGCTATGCCTTGTCCCATGGGTCTTTCGCTCTCTCCCACATCTCCGAGGCCAAACCCCGCGGTTCACTTAGATGAACCGGGGGTTTCGAGGACACGGCCCGTCTAGGAACGCAGCACGGCAGGCGCGGCCTTGTCGCACGGGCCTCAAGCCACAAGCTCCAGTCCGCAGACCGGAGGTCGCAGTCTTCGACAGCCGACCTCTTCCCTGCGAGGCAGGGCCTGCCGTTTCCGTTGACAGCCTTGAGCCTACCGATAGAATCCCGTGATGGCTATCACACCCATGGACATCAGAAAGAAGACCTTCTCGACCCATCGGGGCGGCCTTGACAAAGCCGAGGTCGAGGAGTTCATCGGCGAGCTCGCCACTGAGATAGAGAACCTGCGCAAGGAACGTGCGCAGCTCACCGAGAAAGCGGAAGAGCTGGCCAAACACCTGAAGGCGTACGAGGACACTGAGCAGCTGCTGAAGGATACGCTGGTGACCGCGCAGAAGGCCACCAACCAGCTGCGTGATGACGCGAAGAAGGAAGCTCAACTGATCATCGAGAAGGCGAAGCTCGAGGCGGAGCAGATCAAGCGCAATGCCGAACAACAGACCCGGGGCACCGGCGAAGAACTGCGCGCGCTCGAGGCGAAGCGCCTGGCCCTGAGTGAAGAGGTGGCCGCAGTCGCCCGGACCTACCTGGCGCTGGCCGAGCGAATGAGCAACAGGAAACCGAATGCTGAAACAGCAGATAGCCCAAAGCGTCCAGGCGATAAGAGCTAAGACCGACTTCCAACCAGAACTCGGCATCATCCTCGGCACCGGACTCGGGAAGCTGGCCGGGGACGTCGCTGTAGACACCGCCATCCCCTACTCGGAGATACCACACTTCCCGCCGCCAACCGTAGAAAGCCACCGCGGCCGTCTGCTACTCGGCATGCTGGGCGGTCGCCCGGTGGCCGTGATGCAGGGACGGTTCCACTACTACGAGGGCTACGAACCCGATCAGATCGCCCACCCCGTACGCGTCATGAAGGAGCTGGGCGTGGGCACGCTGATTGTCTCGAATGCCTCCGGCGGCGTCAACCCGCAGTTCCACGCAGGCGAGGTTGCCGTCATCACCGACCACATCAACCTGACCGGACTCAATCCCCTGCGCGGGGCAAACGACGACACCCTGGGTCCCCGCTTCCCGCACATGGCCGGCTGCTACGACCCCTTGCTGGTGAGCCTTGCCATGGATGCGGCGCTGAAGCTCGGCATCCGTCTCTACCCCGCCGTCTATGCCTGGGTCACGGGCCCGAACCTGGAAACCGCAGCTGAGTACCGCTACATCCGGACCATCGGTGCCGACCTCGTCGGCATGTCTACCGTCCCCGAGGTCATTGTCGCCCGGCACGCGGGGCTGCGCGTGCTTGGATTCTCCGTGATTACGGACATGGGCCTGCCGGACGCCATGCAACCGGTCGGCCTGCAGGAAGTCCTGGCCATGGCAGCCAAAGCCGAACCGAGCCTGACGGCAGTCGTCGGCGAGGTGGTGAAACTCATATGATGCGCTTGCGCCGATTCACATTCATCTTGCTCTTCTTTGCCGCCGCCGGGTGCACGAAGCGCGCCCAACTCCAGAACGTTCCCCGGGACGCGCAACAGGCAATAGACCGGGCAACTGCCAGCCTGGAAGCGAAACTCTATAAAGAGGCCGAGGAGCAGTTCACGTTCGTAATCTTCAACTTTCCCGGCTCCCGCCAGGCCTCGGACGCCCAGTACTACCTGGCCGAGACCTACTTCCGCAGCAAGGACTACATCCAGGCCCAGAGCGAGTTCGACTTCTACTTGAGGAACTTCCCGAACGCCCGGTTCCAGGAGGAAGCCACCTACAAGCTCGCAGTCTCCTACCTGCGATCCGCGCCAAGTCATGTGCGTGATCAGGTCCGGGCGCTCAAGGCCCGCGAGACCATCGACCAGTTCCTGGAATCCTACCCGGACTCGCCGTTCCGCCCGGAGGCCGAGCAGCTGCTCGGGGACATCGCCGAGCGGCTCGCCCTACGAGAATTCGACGCCGCTAGGATCTACTACACCTCCGGCGAGTACAAATCGGCACTGATCTACTATCATTATGTGAACGGGACCTACCCGGCAGATCGCTGGCCCGGCATCGAAAGGTACCGGTTCGCTGTCAGCCTGCTGGAGACCGCAGACACAGCGAAGGCACGCGAAGTGCTGATGGAGATCGCAACCGGCTCGTCGGAGGAGACGGTCAAGAAGCTCGCTCGCGGCGCGCTGGCCCGCACCGACTGAAGTGCCGCTCCGGCTCGGTGTGTTCGGAGGGTCGTTCAATCCCATTCATTTCGGTCACCTGCTGACGGCCGGGGATATGCGGTATCAGCTGCGCCTGGACCGCATCCTCTTCGTTCCTGCCTACCATCCTCCCCACAAACATGGTCCCCTGACTGCCTATCGCCATCGGCTGTCCATGACGCAGCTCGCCATCGATAGCGAACCCGGGTTCAAGCTGTGCGCGATTGAGGAAAGCCGCCCTGGGCCCTCCTATACAGTCGATACGCTGCGCGAACTGCGGTCGCTGCACCCGGGAGCGACACTGCACCTGATCGTGGGTAGTGACCAATACCGGGACGTCGCGTCCTGGCATCAACCCGGCCGGCTCACCAACCTGGCGCGGATCGTGGTCATGAGCCGGCCCGGAGAGGAGCGGCCTCCGCTCTTCCCCGGACACGACCCGAAACGGGTCCGGTTCTGCCCGGTGATTCCGGTCGGAATCTCGGCCGCAGCCATCCGGGCAAGACTTGCCAAGAACCTCTCTATCCGCTATATGTTACCTGTAGTTGTCGCCGAGTACCTGCGGCGACACCGCCTGTATCCTGGCCCGCGAACAAGAAGAACCGCATAGGGCAATTGCCCAAAGGAGACCTTATGTTTGGAATCGCCCTCGCCCAGACGCCGGCCCCAACCGCGACTCCGGGCGCGCCTGCTGCCGGCGGCATGAACTCGATCCTCGGGTTCCTGCCCATTATCCTGATCTTCGCCGTCCTCTATTTCCTGATGATCCTGCCCCAGCAGCGCCGCCAGAAGAAGCACACGCAAATGCTGGAACAGATCAAGCGGGGCGATCGCGTAGTGCTCGGTTCCGGCATCCACGGCATAGTGTCCAACGTCAGGGAACAGACTTTCCTGGTCAAGGTCGCTGAGAACACCGAACTCGAGGTCGACAAGTCAGCGGTCAGCTACAAGTTTGGCGCCGAAAAGTAGCCCGGCAGCGAAACCGGCGGGCGTCAACCGCCGGGTAGTCCTGTACGGCCACCGGGCACTCAGGACCAAGTCACGGCTCATCGGGGAACTTACGTCCGATCTGGTCAAGTTCCTGGAGGACCTGAAAGTCAGTATGCTGACGCAGGACGGGCTGGGACTCGCCGCCAACCAGATTGCCGAGACGGTCGCTGCGTTTGCCATCAACCCGCGCGCTGTCGACGACGACCGGGAGCCGTACTGCATCATCAACCCGGAGGTGGTCGCGACCGAGGGCCTCGTCGAAGCCGAAGAAGGGTGTCTCTCCCTGCCCGGGCTGTTCGACTTCCTGCCCCGTCCCGAATTCGTGCGCATCTCCGGGCTCAACGAGGAACTGCAGCCGATCACTGTCGAAGGCACGCGGCTACTGGCTCGGGCACTGCTGCATGAGATAGACCACTTAAACGGGGTGCTGTTCATCGACCACCTGAGCGAGTCGCGGCGGCGGATGCTCGGCACGAAGCTCAAGGAACTGGAGGAAAGGGAACGGTGCGCGTAGCTTTCTTCGGCACTTCTGACTTCGCGGTGCCTGCCCTGCGTAGCCTCGCCCGGTCCGCGCACAGGATCGAAACTGTTGTCACCGCGCCGCCGCAACCCAGCGGCCGAGGCCGGAAGCTCGTCCCCAGCCCCACAGAACAAGAAGCGCGTGCGCTCGGCATCAAAGTCCTGACCCCCCAGGACCCCAACGCTCCGGCGTTCATCTCTGAGTTTGGATCTCAAGCCCCGGACGCCGCGGTCCTGGCCGCGTACGGCTATATCCTGAAACCAGCCGCACTCTCAGTCCCTGCCTTCGGTTTCCTGAACATCCACCCTTCGTTACTTCCCCGGTATCGAGGTGCGGCGCCGATTCAGCGCGCCCTGCTTGCGGGCGAACACGAAACCGGCGTGACCATCATCGCTCTTTCCGAGCAGGTTGACGCCGGCGACATAGTCGAGCAGGAGGTCGTCGCCGTCGGCCCGAACGAAACGGCGGGCGAGTTGTCGCGCAGACTGGCGGATGTCGGCGCCCGGCTCATCTTGCAGTCCCTGACTCAGCTTGCAGAAGGCAAGGCCCGCCGCGCTTTGCAGGACCCGGAACTGGCCACCCGTGCCGCGAAGATAGCCAAGGCAGAACGCAGCATCGACTGGCGGGAATCGGCTCAACAGATACACAATCGGATTCGGGCACTCTCCCCCGAGCCCGGAGCGGTAACCAGCTTCCGCCAGAGGCGCATCGTCCTGCTTCGCTCTGAGGTCAGCCCGGTTTCAGACCCGGGAGAGCCCGGCCAGATCCTCTTCGATCACCCGGGTCTTGTGGTCGCCGCCGGTGCGGGCGCGCTGGAGATCACCGAACTCAAGCCCGAGGGCAAGCGGGCCCAGACCGGTCAGGATTTCCGCAACGGCCACCGTCCGGTTGCCGGTGAAAGGTTTGCCGCATGAGACAGCGCCGCAAGCGCCGCAGCCACGCCCTGCGCACGCTCATCCTCATTCTGCTGGCAATCGCCCTGCTCATCGTCGTCCTCAATTGGCTCGTGATGCCGATGGTCGTCGGGCGCGGACGGGAAACAACAGTACCAGATCTCGTCGGCATTGACCGATTCGCAGCCGAGGAGTCGATCATCAAGGCCGGGCTGGTTCTCGGCGACGTTCGCAGCGTCTCCAACGCAACCGTACCCCCGGACCGGGTAGTGACCCAGCACCCTGAACCCCGGCAAAGGGTCAAGCTCGGGCGCAAGGTGCACATCGACGTGAGCATAGGCGGCTCCCGGATGAAGGTCCCCCATGTCGAAGGGCTCACTCTCGCCCGAGCCACCACCCTGCTCTCCGCGTCGGGGATCTCCGTTGCCGGAGTCGAATCACTCCGCTCACTAACTCTGCCGGCGGGACAAGTGGTATCAACGCGTCCCCCCGCCGGCTTCGAGGTCGACGAAGGCGAACGCATAACCATCCAGATCTCCTCCCGGGTCGGCAACTTCCCGATGCCGGGCCTGGTCGGCATGAACGTGGGAGCCGCCTCCGGCATACTGGCATCACAGGGACTCATCCTCGGAAACGTGAAACAGGCCCCGAGCGACGAACCTGCAGGCAACGTGCTTATCCAGTACCCGGAAGAAGGCATGACGGTCCGTGACCTCGATACGGTAAGCCTGATCGTAGCCATCCCGCCGGGCAGAAGATGAAGGTATCCGCGTCGATACTCGACTGCGACTTCCTCCGTCTCTCCGACGAACTGGCGGCGGTGGTGAACGCGGGCGCGGACGCCATCCATCTCGACGTGATGGACGGCCATTTTGTCCCGAACCTGAGCTTCGGAGTCCCGCTGGCAAAGGCCGTGCGCCGGGCCGTGAACGTGCCTGTCCACTCTCACCTCATGGTGCAGGAACCGGAGTGGCTGGTTGAGAAGTTTCTCGCCTATTCCGACCTCATCACCTTCCACATCGAAGCAGCTGAGTCGCCGGAGCAGTGTATCGAGACAATCCGCGCCGCCGGCAAGGCTGCCGGGATATCTCTCAACCCCAACACTCCGGTCGAGTCCCTCCGCCCGGTCATCGCCGACGTGCAGGACGTGCTGGTGATGAGCGTCTACCCGGGCTTCGGCGGCCAGGAGTTCTCCCGGGAATCGGCGGCCCGTATCCGCGAGACGGCCAGGCTCATCGCCGAGTCTGGCTCCAGAGCGACGATATCGGTCGACGGCGGGGTCAACCCGCAGAACTGCAACCTGGTGGCTGAAGCAGGCGCGCACTGGGTCATCGCCGGCAGCGCCATCTTCCGCAGCCCGGACTACGCCGCAGTCATCAAGGCCCTGAAGTCGTAACGAATGTAGAAGATGATGACAAAGTGGAAAGGGGCAATGACGAAGTCCGGACCTGGGACCGCCACTCTCGGACGTCTCTCCTGTGGCCCGGTGTATGACACTGGAACCCTAGAACCCTCCAGCCCTCGAACCCTTTTCTAGATATGTTCGACGCACTGACCGACCGGTTCACCCAGCTTCGCCGCAAGCTGCTGGGTTTCGGACGCCTATCAGACCGCGAGGTATCGCAGGCCCTGCGCGAGGTCCGCACGGTGCTGCTCGAAGCCGACGTCAACTACAAGGTCGTCGGTCACTTCATCCGCTCGGTCGAGGCCAAGCTCAAAGAGAAGAACGTGGCGGCCAGCCTCAAGCCCGGTGAACTCATCAACGCCACTCTCTACCAGGGACTGGTCGAGCTGCTGGGCGAGACAACGCCCAAGCTCGACTTGAGTTCCAACCCTGTGGTCATCAGCCTCGTCGGCCTGCAGGGCACCGGCAAGACGACCTTTGCCGGCAAGCTCGCGCACAAGTTCCGGAACCGCAAGCCTCTGCTCGTCGCCTGCGACCCCAAGCGGCCGGCCGCTTCCGACCAGCTCCGCTCGGTCGCCGAGCGCGCCAAGTGCGATTTCTATCCGGTATCCAGCGACGTAGTCGCGACCAGCCTGGCCGCGCTGAAGCAGGCCCGAAACCGCGGCAACGGCTTCGTGGTCTTCGACACCGCGGGCCGCCTCCACATCGACGACGACCTGATGAACGAACTCGGGGCAGTCCAGGACAAGGCCAAACCCAATGCCAGTCTGCTGGTCCTCGACGGCATGGTCGGACAGGACGCCGTCAGCCAGGCCGAGCAGTTCAGCACGCGGCTCAAACTGACCGGCTGCTGCTTCACCAAGCTCGACGGCGACGCCCGGGGCGGGGCGGTGATGTCGGTACGGCACGTCACCGGGCTGCCGGTCTTCTTCGTCGGCACCGGCGAGCACCTCGAAGACGTGGAGGATTTCCACCCCGACCGGATCGCCTCGCGCATCCTCGGCATGGGCGACATGAAGAGCCTCGCCGACAAGGTCCAGGCCGCCACCGAAGGGCAGGACCAGCGCGCGATCGCCGAGAAGTTCCTCAAGGGGAAGTTCGACCTCGACGACTTCCTGGGCCAGCTCAAAGGCATAAAGAAGATGGGCAACATCTCCAAACTGCTGGCAATGATACCCGGGGCAGGCAACCTGGAAGTCGACGACAGTGAATTCGCTCAGGTCGAGGCCATGATTCAATCCATGACCCCGGCCGAACGGAGAAACCCGGACATCGTCGACGGCTCGCGCCGCCGCCGCATTGCCTCAGGAAGCGGCACCACGGTCACCGACGTCAACCGGCTGCTGAAGGAATTCGCCCAGGCGCGAGTCCTGGCCAAACAGATGTCCGGCGGCCGCACCCCGCGCCCGCGCATGCGCTAGGCCACACCGCCCCGCTTCACTCCCGCCCGATTGTAGATTCTGAAACCACCGCACCTCATCATGGAGGCCGGCAGCGTCGCGGTCGCGACCGTCTAGATCGCGATGCTCATCCTCACGTAACCGACGACCTTCTGCTCCTTGAAGGACGCGACCAACTCGCCTTCCTTGAAGAACCGGAAGTAGCCGTCCAACTCCTCAACCCGGTCCGCGTCAACGATCACCTGTGGCCGCTTGTCCGACTCGATGAAAACATCGTAAGGCACAGCAACTCCTTTCAGGGAACCGCCCCGGCACGTCCCGGACTCAAGGTGCTCGCACCGGCGACCTCCCAAGACATTATAACAGACAGAAGCCATCTGTCAATAGTGACCCGTGCGACCCATGGTTCTCCCGGACGCGGCGCGACAGCGGCCGGCGGACAGGAACAACAGGAACGAAAGGCGCCGTCGTCCCCGGTGCCGACCGGGCCGCCCCGACAAGCCGGCATCCGCATCGCCGTTCGACAACGCTTGACACCCAGGGAAGACAGGTGTCTAATTGAGCAACAGGAACGGGCGGTCGCGGCTGAACGGCCGCCTTCCGACACCCGGCTGCAACGGAGGCCGGCCGGATGCCACGCCAGGAGTGCCGCCTCCAACCAGACAAGGAGGAAAGATGTCCAGAACTGTGCTGGTTCTGATACTCAGCGCCATCATGTCGGCCGCGGCCGGCTTCACGGGCACAGCGACCACCGCCACCCCGACGGCTTCGGGCTCGGCAGCGCAGCCCGCACAAAGGCCGACCCCGCTGCCCGCGATGCAGACCCAAGGTACGGCAAACACCTGCTTGCCGGTTATCCGCTGGGACAAGTTCTACGACCGCAACGGCAACCCGCTGCCGGTCGACCCGCAGGAGAACGTCGGCGCCGACTCGCTCTACTTCAAGAACTACTACTCCCTGACGGCCCTCCTGGGCAGCCCCAAGTCGGAGGTCCCGAATCCGACCCCGGAGAGCTGCCGGCCCGCCTTCGCCTGGCAGGACGCTCAACCCGTCGCCTGCATGGACCCGCAGGGCGTCTACTGCTACGAGGTGTTCAACACCACGCTGCGCCGGACCAACACCAACACGGGTGCATATGCTGACTACACCATCCCGCGCGGAGAGTCGGCGTGTGGTACTGACGGTCAGTACCTCTATGTGCCGGTCAACGACACGGTCTACAAGTACACGCCGACCGGAGCCCTGGTAACCATAACCACCATTGATATCAGCCCTGCCTACTACGAGTTCTCCGTGGTGAACGACACGGTCTGGTGTCACGACGGGTTGAGCACCGTACTCAACGGCTACGCCTGCTCGAAGTTCAGCGGCGGCTCGCTCACCAAGGATGCGGCCTGGGATGTCGGCACCGGCAGCCATTCGCCGGCGCAGGTCGCATGGGACGGCGAGTACTACTACGTCTCCTGGGCGGGGTATTCCTCCAACACCTTCAAGCGGTTCAATGCGGACCGGACCCTGTCGGCCAGCGGCACAATCAGCATCGACACGCGTGGGGTGATGTGCAGCGTACGTGGCACGCGACCGGTGACGCAGGATTCGCTCTACTGGAAGCTCTACTCCAGCACCGCGGACTTCTACTCCTCGGGTAAGGCGCAGGATGTGACCGCGGCCCAGCCGACGCCGCTTGCCTGGCAGTACGACCAGTCCGTATCGTGTATGACCCCGGACGGCCACTACGTATTCGAGGTGTCCGGCACCAACCTGCGCCGCACCGACCTTCTCTCCGGCGACGTGGAGAACTACACCCTTGCGAACACCAGCGGCGGTACTTGCGGCACCGACGGCCAGTACGTCTATGTCCCGAACGGCACCACCACGCGCAAGTACACGCTCAACGGTACGCTGGTCAGCTCGACCACGACTGACTACGCGCCGGCAGTCGGTGCCAGCACCTTCTGCTACGGCGTCGCCAACGACACGGTCTGGATTTCCCCCACCCTCTCCGGCGCGACGTGGTATGGCTACGCCTGCGCCAAGTTCACTGGCGGCAGCATCACCCACGATGCGACCTGGTCCACGGGCGGGGTCCAGAGCTCGGCGATGGCCGTTACCTTTGACGGTCAGTACTACTACATGGCTTGGGGTGGCTTGGGCAGCAACACCTTCAAACGCTTCTACCGCGACCGCACGCTCTACTCCGACGGCACCGTGACCGGTGACGCCCGCAGCGTGATGTGCAAGCAGGGCGGTTACCCGGTGATGATCTGTCACGCCGAGGGAAGCTGGGACGTAGTCGACAGCCTGCGCCGGATACTGCTCGATTCCTGCGGCGGCAGGTTCGCTGCGTTGGACACATACAACATCGGCGCGGGCGGTCACGCCGCGTTCCCGGCCGGCGACTGGTACCGTTTCGGCTACCGGGCGATACTCACGTGGACCAACAGCCAGCCTGCCGACTCGGCCGCGCTCGGTGACAGCCTGGCCCGGTTCGTCGAACTGGGCGGCGGCGTGGTCGAAGCCGTCTTCGCGGACTACGGTCCGAGCTTCGTGATAACCGGGGACTGGCGCGACTACTACGCCCCTTTCACGGATCAGGCCAACTCCTACACGCCGGACGCTCTCGGAACGGTACACCAACCCCTCCACCCGGTCATGTCCGCAATCTCCGCTCTCTCGGTCGCCAACTACGTCACCGGCAACACCCACAACACGCTGCGCAGCCCGAACTCCCTCTGCCTGGCGGAATACACCTCCTCCAATCGCTGCCTCGCCGCCTGCTTCGACAGCGCGGGCAGGCGGGCCGTCTCGGTGGGCATGTATCCGCTGTCGGCCTGGTCGGGCGGCGCCTACGGACAGTGGTCTCGCCTGCTGGTGAACGCGCTCAACTGGGCGGCGGTCGGACCGAGCGTCGGCGTAACCGCTCCGAACGGCGGCGAGAGCTGGATTGTCGGCAGCGCCCACAACATCACCTGGACCCAGACTCCGAGCGGGGTCAAAGACTCGATCTACTACTCGACCGACGCCGGCGCGAGCTGGGTCGGCGTGGCTTTCTATGACCCGCCGCCGGTACCACTCCAGCACACCTGGACCATCCCGAACACGCCGACTACGCAGGCGCGGGTCAAGGTCGTCACCTGGGATGCCGAGGGTGGCAGGGTCGAGGATATGAGCAACGCCAACTTCACCATCGAACCGTTCGTCGGCATCGCCCAGCCCGAGAACAACGCCCTGCCGCTGACTTTCGCCCTATACCGGCCCTTCCCGAACCCGCTGGCCTCGGGCGCCGGGATCCGCTACGCCCTGCCGCGGCCGGCCCGCGTCGAACTGAACGTCTACGACGTTGCCGGAACGCTGGTCCGGCGGCTGGTGGACGGTGCCCGGCCGGCCGGGTACCACAGCGTCCACTGGAACGGCGGCGACGAACGGGGCAGAAACGTCGCTGCCGGCGTCTACTACTGCCGGTTCAGCGCCGGCGGCTTCCTGGCCACACAGAAACTCGTCGTGCGCCGCTAGCCGGCGACCGGTCAGATCAACGGGGCGGGCTTCGGCCCGCCCCGTTCCTCTCACACCGCGAAGACCAACCTGCGTCCGCCACCCCGCAGACCAGACCATCGGGTCCAGAAGTCAGCGCCTTCGTGGTGCGTTCAGTCTTCGACCAGACTTCTGCCTTCTGCACTCTGCCTTCTGACTTCTGACGTCGGTCGTCCCTCGAACCAAGGCCCGATCGGAGCGCCGATGTTGAAGACATCGCCACGGATGGCCCGAAGTGTGCGCCGCCCCACTAAGGGCAGTCCAGACCGCTGTCCGCCGAACAACCGGGAAAGCAGTTTCCGGAACCGCGAGGAGTGCAGCACTGACTGCAATTCGGACGGCAGCGTGCAGAGGAGTCCGTAGAACAGTCGCCCAGACGGCAGGACATACAACCGTCTAAGCAACCGGCAGGGCAGAAAGCCGGACACCGGACAGAACTGCAGACAGCACAATGCGAGAAACAACCCGGAGAACAGCATGACGGACAGTCGCCGGAACAACAGTGGACACAACTCGGCGAACTGCCTCGGAGGTAGTCCCCCAGGTGGGGGTGTCATTCTGGCCCAATACGACTCAAGCTACTGTTTCATCGTGGCTTACCGCCGCAAACCCAGACTCACTCTATTCTACGACCCTGTAGAATGCCATCGAAACGACCATCTCTTGGGCGGCCGCGTTTTTGCCGTCACATAGGAATTGCGGGTTTCCGGCGGTTTTGGTCAACGGAGAATCGCGTAAGTCACGCATTCCACGTCCGGGGGTCGTTGGGGGGGGTCCTTGTCCCGAACCCTGTCCGGGTTGCAGGGAGGGCTCATCCCCGAGCTCAAGGGACCGCTCATCCCCGGACTCATGCCGGGGCTCATCCCCCAACTCAAGGGATAGCTCCTCCCCGGTCTCAAGGGGGGGCTCATCCCGGAGCTCAAGGGACCGTTCCTCCCCGGTCTCAAGGGAGGGCTCATCCCGGAACTCAGGGGACAGCTCATCCCCCAGCTCAAGGGGGGGCTCATCCCCCAGCTCAAGAGGGGGCTCATCCGTCAGCTCATGGGCCGGCTCTACCCCCATCCCGCCCGCCGAACCGGGTCAAGTGCCGAATTGTCTGCAAATGGAGTCTCTTCCTGTACGTCTTCACGGGGTTGTTGCTGGTGCTGCCTGCGGGTGGAGCATGTCCCAGCGTTCCAGTTCTGCCATGTCCAGATACGTGAGCTGAGTGGCCCATTCCGCCGCCTGCTCCTGCGCCAGCGACGTCATCAGTCGAAGACAGGCCGCAGCATTGGGGAAGATCCTGATGACCCGGCTCCGTCGACGCAACTCCTCATTGAGCCGTTCCATCATGTTGGTCGTCCGGATCCGCATCCTATGCCCGGCCGGAAACTGGAAGCAGGTCAGTGTATCTTCGGTCTCCTCTTCCAGTTTGTCGGCAAGGTCCGGATAACACGGGCGCCACTCTGCCACCACTTCCGCCAGCCGTGCCTTGGCATGCTCCAGCGTCGGCGCATCGAAGACCGATCGCAACGCCTGCCACAGGGCTTTGCGGTCACTCTTGGTCACCAGCGCCAGCACGTTATGCATGAAATGCGTCTGACAGCGCTGCCAGAGCGCTCCCTGAAAGCACCGCCGGACACTGGCCACCAGCCCTTCATGGTCGTCCGATACCACCAGCCGGACACCGGCGAGCCCACGCCGGGAGAGGTCCCGGAAGA
>VGIR01000008.1 GCA_016867815.1 candidate division WOR-3 bacterium
CATAGTCAAAGCCATCTGACCGGTTCCTTTCCAGATAGAACATGGTCAGATTGTGCCTCCGCTTCGAGTAGGTTTCTTACGTGAGGCAACGGGGTGGCTTCGAGTAGATTTCTGGTGAGGCAACGCGTCGCCTTGACACCGCACACGTACGGGCTACAATGTTAAATCGTGAGTGAGGGTATCGTTGGACCGAGTTCGAGAGTGAAAAGAACCAAAACCTGTTCGCAGAAGAGAAGCGACGGCAGGCGATGATCCCGAGTCGCAAATCCAAGGCGGTCGGCCTGTTTTCGGGCGGACTTGACAGCATTCTGGCGACGAAGCTGATCACCGAGCAGGGCGTCACGGTCGTGGCGCTCCACTACCGTCTGCCGTTCGGCGTGCCCGGCCAAGGACCGACCGAGGAGAATCTGTCAAGAATGGCCAGCCTCGTCGGAGCGAGCCTGATGACTCTGGACGCGGACGAAACATACCTGCAGATAGTCAGGTCCCCGCAATTCGGCCACGTCAAACAACTGGCACCGTGCATCGACTGCGTCGCCCTGATGCTGGCAAAGGCCAAGGAGCTGGCCAAGGAGATCAAGGCGGACTTCGTGTTCACCGGCGAGGTGGTGGGCCAGCGGGCCATCTGCCAGAACAAGCGGTCGCTGAAGCAGATTGAGAAGGCCGTGGGTCTCGAAGGCAGGCTGCTCCGGCCTCTATCGGCCAAACTGCTCGAACCTACTATCCCGGAACTGACCGGGTTGGTGCGCCGGGAGCGGCTGTTGGACCTCAAGGGACGCAGTCGGCGCCGGCAGATACGGCTGGCGCACGAGTTCGGCATTTTCGACTATCCTATCCCGGGAGCCGGATGCATGCTTCTGGACAAGTATTTCGCAGCCCGGGCGCGGGACGCCGTCAAGCAGGACCAGTTGGCGCTTCCCGAGATCGAGCTGCTCAAGTACGGCCGCCACTTCCGGCTGGAGAGTGGGGCGAAGGTGGTGGTGGGCAGGAACGAGGCCGAGAACAGACGGCTGGAAGCTCTGGCGCGCGAAGACGACACTCTCTGTAGACCAGTCGAAATCATGGGGCCGACCACAGTCCTGCGTTCTCAGAAGAAGACAAAGAAGGATACGGAGATCGCGGCGCGGATAACCGCCCGGTACTCGGATGCCCCGGCCGGCAAGTCGGTGAAGCTCGAGTGCGCGGGGAAGACCCTGTCGGTCAAGCCCTACAAGGACGAGGATTTTGCTGCCTGGCGCGTGCAACCGCAGGAAACGAAGTCCATCGAGCCGGCTCCCGCACCGAAGCCGGAGGCCGACAAGACCAAGAAGCGGCGTGGCAAGAGGTAGGTGCCCGAGCCGCTGCCCAACGGGCAGATGTCCCAGTTCCTGTTGACAAGAGAGAGGTCAGCATGACGGAAGAGACGAGAGCGAAGATACGCGAGACACTTGATAAAGAGATAAGGCCGAACCTGCAGGCTGACGGCGGTGATCTAGAGCTGGTTGGTGTCGGTGATGACGGCGTGGTTCAGCTCAGGCTGACCGGGGCCTGCGCCGGCTGCCCGTTCTCGGCAATGACACTGGCTGTGGGCGTTGAGCAGAGGCTCAAGGCTGCCGTGCCCGAGGTCGTCAGAGTACAGCCGGTGCCCTGAGGGCAGCAAACCCGGGGTCTGCGGACCGGCGCTGCGCCCCGGTTCCCGATCGACAATCCGAGCTTTAGCGGCCTCTCCGGCCGCGGTCAGGGCAGTTCCTCGAGCAGGTTCTGCCTGTAGGCGGCGCTGTAGGGCAGCAGATAGACGGCCGTGGTGAAGAACCCGACCCGGCGCGGTCTGCGCAGCATCCGGTCGGCTATCGTCCCCATCGAGTAAAAACGGTACTTCAACCAGGCAGGTTCGGCTGACGTGATCGTGGGTCGATAGACAACTTGCGCTAGGCTGCCGTCAGGACGCAGGAAACGCGGCTCTATGAAATCCAGGTCGATTTGCCGGAGCAGCGTGGCGATCCGGTCGTAGTCGGGCGGCGTACTCGGTTCCAGCGGCATGACCAGGCGCGCACCCACGAGCATCTTGTTCGCCTGCAGTGACTTGACTCGCCGGTACAACTGGTGCGTTAGTCGATGGCTGTCCGCGGCGCGGCGCAGCTTTCCCAGCAGGAACGACTCGTCCAAGTAGACGATCTTGGTGCCGGCCTTGGACAGGAGGCGAATCAGCCGGGGCTGCTCGAACAGCCGCTCAGACGCATTTACGATCCACTGTCGCCGGTGGTCGCGAAGTCGAGTGAAGAGCTCCTGGTAGTAGTCCGGCGCGGCGGCGACGTCGTCGTCCAGCAGTTGGATGCGCTTGCCCGGCAGCGTGATGACCTCGCCGACGATCTCTTCGGGGCTGCGCATCATTCTGTTCCTTCCGTAGTACAGGTGTTCGGTGCAGAGCCTTCTGACCGGCTCCGGGCAGAAGCACCCGCGCGCGAACTGGATGGTCTGTCCGGCGGAGTCCATCTCGAAGTTGACTCCGACCTGGCGAGGGGAGGTGTAGCCCGGGATCTCGGTCGCAACATAGACCGGCCGCAACCGCCCGGACTCGGCGTCGGCTCTCAGCTGGGGCCAGATGTTGGTGATATCGCCGACCACGCGGGGTCTGGCCCAGGCTGGCGCGGCTTCCCGCCAGGACGTGACCTGCGGACCGAAGAAAACCGGGGTGCCTGCTCCGGTCGTCCAGTTGTGCAGCAGTTCCCTGCCCCGGTCTCTCTGGCCCAGTCCGATGTGCACCAGGCAGAGGTCGTGGTCGGGTTGCTCGGCGGATTCCACCCGTTCGTCCAGGTAGCGCAGCCGGTCGCCGGGGCGCAGCAGCGCGGCGATGCGCATGACCTCGAGGTTCGGCCGCAGGAACAGCCGCGCCCCTTTGGGCGCGTAGCCTTTGATGAAGCGCTGGGTATCGTCGGCCAGCGCGACGGCCAGGACGTTCACTTGCGGATCAGTCTGAGAATGTCGTTGAAGATGGTGAAGACAGCGAGGGCCCCGATCATCACCCAGCCGATGCCTGCGGCCCAGCTGAGTTCCTTTTCGTTAAGATTGCGGCGGCGGATGCCCGCGATGCAGTCGAGGACGATGCGGCCGCCGTCAAGTACCGGCACGGGCAGCAGGTTGACCACGAACAGGTTGATCGACAGTATCGCGAAGAGCAGCAGGAAGTAGTCCCATCCCCAGTTGGCGCCTTCATACGCGATCCTGGCGACCATGATCGGTCCGCCGAGCGCTTTCTTGGCGAAGTTCTTGATCGTTACCGCCTTGTAGAGCACGACGTATGTCTGCACGGTAACCGTGCCGACCTTGCTCGCTGCCTCGCCGACTGCCATCGGGAAACTCAGCTTGCGGTGGGGCACGCGTGCGGAAATGCCGATGGCGCCCGCCTGCTGGCCCATGAGCTGGTCGCCTTCCTTGGTGACTGCGACCTTGGCCCGCATCGTCTCGGCGCCGCGCTGCCAGGTGATGGGTACGGTCTCGCCGCCCCGGGCGTAGACCGCCTCGGTGAAGTCAGTCCATTCCCGCACCGGCAGGCCGGCGAACTCGATGATCGAGTCACCCGGCCGCATCCCTGCCTTGCCGGCCGGCCCGCCCTTGCGCACGTTGCCGACGACTGCCGCGACTCGCGGGGCGATGTACCAGTCGGTGCTGACCTGGACTCCGGCGAGGTTGATCCTGGCCCCCGTTTCGGCGTCCGTGGTCAGGGAGTCCCTTAGTGTGTCGACGTGGACCGCACCGGCGTGTCGCCACGACAGCTCGTAGCTGCCCCCGGTCTGCCTGCGCACAATTTCGGTGAATCCGGTCCAGGTTGTCACCGGCGTCCCGGCGACGGCGATGATGGTGTCTCCGGGCTGGAGATCGGTGGCCGAGGCCGGACCGCCCGCCAGCAGATTGCCGACTACCGGTGGGACGAGCGTGTCGACGTACGCGAGCGGTACGGTTATCGGCACGTCGAGCCGCTGGCCGTCGCGGAGCACCGATACGCTGACCTGCCTGCCGGCGTTTTCCTGCATCCTGGCGTCGAAATCGTCGAAGGATGGAACGACTCTCCCGTCTACCGCGACCACCATATCGCCCGGCCGCAAGCCCACGGCAAAGGCGGCCGATCGCGCATCCGGGGATATGACCGGCGCGGTATAGGGCAGGCCGAAAGCGGCATAGAGCACGAGCAGGATGAGGAAGCCGAGCAGGAGGTTCGACAGCGGGCCGGCCGCGATGACGGCGACTTTGACGCCGAGCGGTTTGTCCATGTACCCGCCGGACGGGGCAGGTACCGGCTGCGCAGGCGCCGGGCCGGCCTTCTCTTCTTCGCCGACCATCTTGATGAACCCGCCCAGTGGAATGGCTGAAAGCCGGTACTCGGTTTCGCCGAACTTCTTCTTGAGGATGACCGGGCCGAACCCGACCGAGAAGACCTCGACCGGGATACGCGAGAGTTTGGCGGCGATCAGGTGGCCGAACTCGTGGAAGATTATCAGTATGCCGATGAACAGGACGACCAGGACAATTGACGAGAACATGCTATTCCTTTCGACGCGCCAAGCGGTCGGCGAGCGCGGCTACCGTTTTGCCGGCCTGTAGGGACGCGAGAGACTCCATGCGCAGAAGCCCTCGGACAGAGGGACGAGGCAGGGGAGAGGAGGGATGGGAGACGGCCGCCAGCGCCCGAGAAATGACTCCAGGGATGTCTCCGAACAGAATCCGGCCCGCAATGAACGCGTCGACCGCGACCTGGTTCGCCGCATTCAGAGCGCAGGTGGCGGCCGGGCCGGCTCTCAAAGCCCGGTATGCCAGTTCCAGACAGGGGAACCGGTTGCGGTCCACCGCGTGGAAATCGAGACGGCCGATGCCTGCCAGGTCCAGAGTCCGGGTGAGCGAAGGTACGCGGTCCGGCCACGTCAGGCAGTATTGGAGCGGCAGGCGCATGTCGGGCAGGGAGAGCTGGGCAAGTACCGAACCATCGTTGAACTCGACCAGCGAGTGGACTATGGACTGCGGGTGGATGACCGGTTCGACCTGGTCGGGACTGAGACCGAACAGCCGGCAGGTCTCTATGACCTCGAGGCCCTTGTTCATCAGCGTTGCGGAATCGATGGTGATCTTGCGTCCCATGGACCAGGTCGGGTGCCGGAGCACCTCGGCCAGACCGGCCTGCGGCGGCAGCCCTTTCTTCCAGAACGGACCTCCGGAAGCGGTCAGGATTACCCGGCGGATGTCGGTAGTCGGTCGGCCGGCAAGACACTGGTGCACGGCGGATAGCTCAGAGTCGATCGGCAGAACCGCGCCACCGCACCGGCGTGCGAGCCTCATTACCGGCTCGCCGTAGCCAACCAGTATCTCCTTGGTGGCCAGCGCGACCTTCTTTCCGTTTTCGAGCGCGGCCACGACGGCCAGCAGGCCGGCGGTGCCTGACATGGCCATGACAACGACGTCGTTCGAGCGGGCGGCGGCTGCGTCAATCAACGCCGCCGGGCCCCAGGCGACACTCGTCCCTGGTTCCAGCGCCGGTCGCGCAGCTTCGCAGGCGCCGTAGTCGCTCAGGATCACCTGCTCCGGCCTGAACTCCCGCGCCTGCCTGAGGATGCTCCGGACCGAGCGGTTGGCGGCCAGCGCCACGATTTCGAACCGGTCCGGCAGGTGCCGTACCACATCGAGGGTGGAGCGGCCGATAGACCCGGTTGACCCGAACAAGGCGATGCGCTGCTTTCTCACAGCAGGGCCTCGCACAGCAGCAGGTCCTCAGGCGTGGTGATCTTCAGGTTCGTGCGCGGGCCCGGCAGCCAGTGGGGCCGGAGGTCGAGCATCTCGATCAGCGCGCAGTCGTCGCTCGCGATGATGCCGGCGTTGCGGGCCTTGGCATAGGCGCGGCGGAGCAGGGCCAGGTGGAAGAACTGTGGCGTCTGGACGGCAATCAACGCATCCCGATCCACCGTCTCGGTGATGGCCCGATCTTGCACGCGCTTCAGCGTATCGGTGACCGCGTAACCAAAGGTGGCAGCGTCGTACTTGCGGCAGGCGCGGAAGCCCTGCTCCAGCATTCGGGTAGAGATGACCGGGCGCGCGGCGTCGTGAATGGCGACCCACCCATCTTCCGGCAGCGCGGCCAGCCCGGCCGCAACCGAGTCGGTCCGTTCCCTGCCCCCGGCTACGACGTCCAGCAATTTGCGCACGCCCTGCTGGCGCAACAGGGTCCGCACATATCCGACCCGCTCGGCCGTGGTCACGACCACGAAACCGGAGACGGCCCGGCAGTTCTCGAAAACGAGGATGCTGTGGAGCAGGGCCGGCTTGCCTTTGATCCGGGAGAACTGCTTCATGCCGCCGAAGCGGCGTCCTCTCCCGGCCGCGACAATCAGGCCGAATCTGGAACCGTGCCCCAGTGGTGAAGTCAAAGACTAGAGGCGGAAAGTGGAAATGACAAGGCCGGACTTGTGGATTTCCACTTTGTCCTTTCTACTTAAAGTAGTCTATCTTCATCGCTTCCCGCACGAGCGACATAGTCGCCGCTCCCTCCTCGCAGGCGCGGGCGGTGCCCTTGTTCAGGATGTCCCAGACCGTGTCCGGCGACTTCTCATAGACGGCCCGGCGCTCACGGATCGGGGCGAGAAAGCGATTGAGGACGTCGATCAGCAGTTTCTTGCAGGCCACGCAGCCGATAGTGCCGGCCTTGCAGCGCTCTTCTATCTCTGAACTGCCCTCGGGGTTGAATACTCTGTGGTAGGCATAGACGACGCAAACGTCAGGATGGCCCTTGTCGGTGGGGTGAATCCGGGCCTTGTCAGTGAGCGCGGTAGAGACCTTCCGCTTCACCTCCTCCGGTGGGTCGGAAAGGAATATGGCGTTGCCCAGGCTCTTGGACATCTTGGTATTGCCGTCCAGCCCGACCAGCCGCGACACCTCGCTGACCCGGGCATCCGGCTCGACCAGCACCGGGGCGTAGGTGGCATTGAACTTCCGGACTATCTTCCGGGTCTGCTCGATGTGGGGAAGCTGGTCCTCGCCGACCGGGACGAGATGGGCGCGGCAGAACGTGATATCTGCGGCCTGGCTTACGGGGTAGCTCAGGAACCCGAGCGGCATCGACTCGCCGAAATTGTACTGGGCGGCCTCGGTCTTGATGGTGGGATTGTGGGAGAGCTGCTGCACCGTGACCAGGTTCGAGTAGATGACAGTCAGCTCGGCAATCTGCGGAACCAGGGATTGGATGAACAGCGTGGCTCTGGCCGGGTCCAACCCGCAGGCGAGGTTGTCCATCGCCACGTTCAGCACGTCCTGGTGCAGTCGTTCCGGGTGGTCGAAATGGGTCGTCAGCATCTGGACGTCGGCGAGGATGATGAACGACTCGTACTCGTCCTGCAGCTTCACCCGGTTCGCAACCGAGCCGACGTAATGGCCCAGATGCAGGGGGCCGGTCGGGCGGTCGCCCGTCAGAATCCGCTTCTTTTCCATTGGGCGGATTATATCGGCCGCTCAGGGTGAATCAAGGAAGGTGGGGCGGGCTCACGGGGAGAATGGGCAGTCCACGGCCGGCTACCGGGCGGCGGCCGGCGACATCCCGACCATGCGGCAGGACCGGCTGCGCGGCCCCGCAGCTATCGCTGAAAGGCGAGGGCTGCCCCGGGCAGCCCTCGCAGCAACAGCCGACGTCCCGGTTCAGGAGTCCCGGGCTACCATTCGTGGTTGCAGTCGCGGCACATGACTTTCGAGGCCTGGGTCAGAGTGCCGTCACCGGGCAGCGGGCAGGGGGCGGGGAGGGGTTTCCCATCCGGCGTCGCGCCGATAGCCTCTGCTTCCCACTCGTTCTTTCCCGTCGGCGAGCCCGGGCAGGGCTCGTGGACGTAGTGAGCCCACGTGTTCTCATGCGTGCAAACCGGGCACTTCAGTCTAGCCATCGTCAGTTTCCTTTCGCCTTCTGTCTTTGTCTTGCCGGCTGCCGGCGCGGTTCGGCCGGGCCACCGGTTCTTCCATTCGGTCCTGTTTACCCGAACGGGCCACGTCACCACTCAAGCGGTGGCGCGGTCCTGCCTGCGAAAAGAACGCCCACAGGTTATTGCACACCATTTCTGTGTCAACCAAATCCGCGCCAGCCCCTTGGCACACCGTGGACCGTGCAGCGCTCCTCGACACCTAGTCCTAGGGTTCTTCGCTGGTTGCTTCCAGTCAGAGTCACCCTCCGGATCTTCTTTGTGTCTTTGTGTCTTGGTGGTGGACTCCTGTGTGGACTCTGATGGCCGCGAACGAGCTTGACTTGGCCAAGGTGAACACTATGCTGACCGCAGGTACGGCATGAGTGGCGCAAACGGAGTACGAGACAAGCTACAGGCCCTGCGCGCGCGGGTAACGGCGGCTACTACCCCGGCTGAGCGCGTCAATTCCAAGCTGGAGCTGGCGGAGGAACTCTGGCACCGAGACCCGGTGGCCGCGCGACCGCTGTTCGAAGAGGTGGTTGCCGAAGCTGAAGCGGCGGGACTTGCGCCCAGAGCTGGCCGCGCCGCCTCCATCCTCTGCGAAATGCTGCGGCATGCCGGTGACCTGGAAGGCAGCGCTCGATACGCGGAACTCCTGCTCAGAGATGCGGACCGTTCGGGCAAACGAGATGACCGTGCCTGTGCGCTCAACCTGGTCGGTCTGATTCACCAGGAACGCGGGGAGCTGGACCAGGCCCTCGCCTGCTTCGAGGAGTTCCTGCGGCTCAGTCGGGAGATCGGTTTCAAGAGGGGAGAGCAGCCGGCCCTGAACCAGCTCGCCGGCGTCCATGCGCTGCAGGGCGAGTTGGACAAGGCGCTCGGATACTATCAGCAGGCCCTGAGACTGACTGAGGAATCGAGCGACTTCTATGCCCGGGCGCTCCAGTTCCACAACGTCGGCTGGACTCTGGAGGCGATGGGCCGTTGGGCCGAGGCCACCGAGCACTTCCACCGCGCCGTCGCGCTCTGCGAGGAGCACGACAACCGCGACCTGCTGCTGGCCTGTCGGATGGCGCTGGGCGAGCTGGCTCTGAAGCGTTCGGACTACGACAACGCCGCCCTGGTGTTCCGCCATGTCATCGATGCGGCGCGCGAGATGAACCACTCGGGAGGGGTCTACCGCGAGGCGCTCTCGAACCTGGGCTGGACGTACTTCCGGAATGGAGACCTGGCCCGGGCTGAGGAGACGCTGGCCGAGGCCGCGCGGCTGAGCCATGCTTCTGAAGACCGCTACCAGATTGCGACCTTCGGATGCCGCCGCGCCGAACTGGCACTCGCCCAGGGAAGACTCGATTCGGCCCGCGACCTGCTGGTCGAGGCCGCGCGTCAGGCATCGGCCCTGAAGCTGCGCAAGGAGCAAGGCGAGGTGCTGCGCGTCGAGGCGCTCCTCTCCGCGGCCCGTTCCGATGCAGGCCCGGCCCTCGATCTTTTCGCGCGCGCCGAGGCCGCGCAAGAACCGCTCGGGGACACGTACGAACTCGCCCAGGCCCGGCTGCAGCACGGGCGCCTGCTCTTTGAGCTCGAGCGAACGGCAGAGGCCCTGCCCCTGCTGCAAAACGCGGCCCGGACGTTCCGCCGCCTCGCCGTCGTCGCCGAAGCCGAAGAGGCGGGCCGGCTCTTGTACCGGATTGAGGTACGCTCCGACCGCGACGCCGCCCTGCTTCAGGGGCTGTTCGGTATTGCCGCTCTGGGGCTTGTCCCGGAGCTCTTCATGGAACGCGCACTCTTCCTGCTCTGCGACAACCTCCGGTTCGAGCACGGCGCTGTCCTTCTGGATGGCCGGCCGGTCGCACTCAGGGGCAGGCCGGACCAGACACAAATCCCCGACCCTCGGACGCCCCTCACCCAGTCCGACCTTGCCCTGTTCCTGCCGGTGAAGAAGGACCGTCGTCTTCTCGGTTCCCTCTGGCTGGGTCGTGGCCAGCCGCTTTCGGAACGCGTCGACCGGGGTCTGCTGGAACTGGTCTCCCGCGCTCTCGCGCCGGAGTTCCAGAAACTTCTGGAACTGAAGAAGGTCGAAGCCGGCGGCGCGCCGGAGGTTCCCGGCCTGCGCTTTCGCGGCGTGGTTGGCAGCAACCCCGAAGTCCTCGACCTGCTCAATCTCGTCCCGCGCGTGGCCGCAACCCCCGTGCCGGTGCTGATACGGGGCGAGAGCGGCTCGGGCAAGGAACTCATTGCCCGGGCCCTGCACGATTCCGGCCCTCGCGCCGAACGGCCGTTTGTCACCGTCAACTGCGCGGCCGTGCCCGAGAACCTGCTCGAGGCGGAATTCTTCGGGGTCGAGGAGGGCGCGGCCACCGGCGTTGCCGCGCGGCCGGGCAAGTTCGAACTGGCCGATACCGGGACGATCTTCCTCGATGAGATCGCGGACATGAGCCCGGCGCTGCAGGCAAGGCTGCTGCGTGCCATCGAAGACAAGACGATTACGCGGGTCGGCGGCTCCGGGGAGAAGCAGGTTGACGTCCGGGTCATCGCGGCCACCCATGCGGACCTGGACCTGCGCGAGCGCCAGGGTTTGTTCCGGCGCGACCTGCTCTACCGTCTCAACACGGTCCAGTTCCTGCTGCCGCCGCTGCGCCGGCGCCGCGAAGACCTGCCGGCGCTCACCGGCTACTTCATCGCCCGTACCGCCCAGGAATACTGCCGGCCCGTGCTCCGGGCAAGCGAAGCGGTCCTGGCCCTGTTCGCCACGTTTTCCTGGCCCGGGAACATCCGTCAGCTTCAGCACGTCATCGAACGGGCCGTCATCCTCGCCTCCGGCCACAGGCTCGAGATTGCCGACCTTCCGCCCGAATTGAGACAGGCTCAGTTGGTGACAGCGGCGCCACCGGCCCCGGCCACGCGCGACGACCAGCGCAAGGTCGCCGACGAAGCAGAGCGGACCTGGCTGCTCAAGGCGATCGAGAGATCCCCCGACAACATGACCGAAGCCGCCAGGCTCAGCGGGTACAGCCGGGCTCAGTTCTATCGTCTGCTCCGCAAGCACCACCTCGGAGAATAGCACGCGACCGGTGGCAGCGCGCCGCTGATCGTCAGATCAGCCCACACGCTGCGCCGATATGGCCCGTCTTCCTGTCTCACTAGTGAGACAGTGTCTCATCAGCGAGACACTATCACCAAGTCAACCTAAGTCAGGCAGAACATAGCCTTATAACGTGGGCAACTTCGAAGTGACTGTCTCATTCACGAGACAGATGATTAGGCGGTCTCTTGCTCATTGCGGCTATGATATTGAGATAAGCGTAGTTAGCGCTACAGCGAGATGCGGCACGGATCATGCACTCGTGAGAACTGGAATGAAGAGACTAGTATCGGTGGTTCTGGCCGATGTCTACAATGACTTCGACTGCCTGCGCGTCACCGGCATGTTGGCGCGATTTTGGTGGGTAGGATGCCAGCCCTGCACGGGCATCCTGCAGACGAAAAGAACAAAAGGGTGCGGCGGCATCGCCGCACCCTGGAAATGAGGAGACTGTGACCAGCTTAGCTCTCAATGACTATGCATCCAGTTTGGGGCGAGGGGAAGAGATGAAGTACCTCATGCCGCTGCGGACCACGGAGTATGTCGACGTGGTCGCCCGGGCCGCGGAGCTCGGAATCCGGGCTCCGGTCGGGATAGCGCTCCTGCCCGGGAACTTCATGACAGCGGCGAGCGCGGCCGAACTCCGCTACCATGAAGCGGCGCCGCACCTGCGGTCGGCCTGGCGGAGCATCGGGCTCATTGACGGCGGTCCCTATCGTGGACCGCGCGAGCATGCGGCCGGAGCGGGCGGTGCCTTGGACCCGAAGGCTTCGCTCGTAGTCTTCTTCGGCTCCGGTCTGCGCACCAGCCCGGCCCGGCTGATCACACTAGCTTTCGGCATGATTGTTTCCGTCCTTACGCTGCGCCCCGACTGCGAGGGTTCCCGGGAGATCAGGCTCGATGCCGTGGTCGAACGGCCGGACGGCAGCTATGCGTGCTTTGAATACCGGGGCGACGGCTATGAGCTCTTCGCCCTGGCCCAGGCGGTGCGAGAGACCTGGACGTAGAATCGTGCCCGTGACGGCGACTGACACCATGCCTCCTAGTAGAAGGCCCGGCCGGCACCTACGCCTGGGCTGCCGGCCGGGCCGGTCGCAGCCAGGCGCGGGACGCAGATGTCTCCGCGACTCAGCTGCGCTTGAGGAGAGGACTGGGGTGCTATCGTTCGTCGAGTCCGGGCACTGCGAATGACCTTGTCCGTGTAGAGCAGAGACAAGCCGCAATCCGGCGCGGGGCGCCGAGAAGGCGACAGGGAAGCGGTCGGGAGGATGGAGTCGAGACCGCTCGAGCTCAAAGGTCCTCTTGATCGGCACGCCGGAGGCGGCAGAAGGAAGAAGGAGGAAAGGATGCGAAGGAAGCTGACAATGCTCCTTGCGCTCGCAGGGCTGCTCACGACGGCCCTGTCGGTGACCTGGGGTCCCGCTGCGGGGATCACCAACAACAGGCTCGAAAACGTCACGTACAGCAGCAACGCCCACAAGGTCGTCTACGGTCAGGACGGCGTAGGACACTTGGTGTGGTTTGACAACGGCGGCGGAGTGGGGGCGAGCGCGGTCTACTACAAGCGCTACTATCCCAAGACGGGCTGGACAAGCGAGCTGAAGCTGAACAACAACGGCGCTTATCCCGCGATTGCGCTCGACGCCAACGGCAGAGACATCCACGTTGTCTGGTCGGGCTACAAGAAGGTCGGAAGCACGAACTTCCACATTCTCTACCAGAAGTGTGTACCCGGAAAGTCAAGCACCGGTGGCTGGGTCGGCAATCCGACTGACCTCTGTGACAACATCACTGGTCATTCCCACGCGTATCCGGCTGCGGCCTGCGGACCAAACGGCCAGGTTGTGGTAACCTGGATGGAATCCTGGGGAACCGGAGCGGAACTGATGCGGACATACTGCTTCCGGGAGTTCATGAATGGAGCGTGGCAGCCTCAGCAGCAGATCGAGGAGCCGATACCAAGTTATCGGTGGAACCCGTCCATCGCCACATTCGGCAGCGGAAGCGTGTTTGTGGCCTACTACGGCAGCACTTCGCTGGAACCCAGGGATGAATTTCACGTCTACGTGAACGAACGTTTGGGGACCACATGGCAGGGATGGCAGAACGTGACGAGTTCGGTAGGCTATCCGGACTCCTTCATAACTCCGCACATTGAGGTCGACCCAGCGACCGGTAATCCTCACGTTGTATGCCACAGTTACTCGATAAGTGTGTCAGGAAGCGACACGACCAGATACTACCACATCTACCATGCCTTCCGGAGCGGCGGCACATGGTCGATTCCCGAGATGATATCGGACGGCGAGGCCATCGCCGATGCCTCCCCGAGCATGGACTTTGGCGCAGACGGAACAGCCCACGCCATCTGGAAACAGGCGGTTCCAGACCGCGCCGTGGAATACAGCTTCCGTGACCCGACTACCGGCGTTTGGGTAGTACCGACTTCGGTCACCAGCAGCGACGATCTCTCATTCTACAGCCCCAGTCTGACGGTTGGCCCCGGAGGCGTTTTGTACGGGGTCTGGACAAGATACGATGCCAGTGCCAAGTACGCCTACCAGATCTGGGGCAGCAATACGGGGAGCTCGAGCGGCGGCCAAGCCGGCCCGAGCGCGATGGCCAATGGGGTAGCGCTTGACGTCTCGCCCAATCCGGTTACCCGCGGAATGCTGGTTAGCTACGGCTTGCCGGCAGCGGGCAACGTTTCGCTGCGGCTCTACGATGTGAGCGGCGTCTTGGTGAAGACGGTGGATTGCGGGCAGCAGTCGTCAGGCAACCACACCGTCTCAGTTTCGAGGCAGGGCCTCGCGCGGGGCGCGTACGTCCTCAAACTCGACACCGGCGTCGGCAGCGTGACCCGGAAGGTCGTTGTTGAGTAGTACTAGAGCTCATTCTGAGGATTGCGGACGGGGCCCTTCCGGCCCCGTCCGCTCGGGCGTGTGTCGACGACCTCGTGCCATCTTCAGACCCCAGACCCGAGACTGAACCACGAGGACACCAAGGTCAAGCGAATGGGAGTATCTCACCTCCGCACCGCCTTTGTGCCTTTGTGTCTTGGTGGTGAGTTCCTATGTCGGGTATAGGGTTAGGTGTTGTGCTTGACACGCATAGTGGGCAATATGTAGAATACCGCGTTCGAAAGGGGGTCCGCGCAGTGGGCACGCGGACCATGACAGGCTGGGGCCAGTGCAGTCGGCGCCAGATGGGTCCGATTGTGCTGAGCCTCCAGAAGGAGGCAAGTTGAGGCGTACGTTCGTACTTGCGGCCGCAACGGCCGCGCTCGTGTCCGCCGCTCTTTGGGCCGAACCGATAGACCGCCTGTCCGAGCCACTACCGGCCGCCATACCGGACTGGCTGGACGCGCCGACGTTGGGTAGTTCCCCGCCACCCCACTGGATTCCTAAGCAAACCGGGCACTACGACTCGACCGACTGGCGACGGGTGATAGACTCCACCTGGGGATCGGGACTACCGGTCGATGAGAAGCTGGCCATCTTCGACATGTTTTGGGACACGGTGGACGCCAAGTACGCCTGCTTCCACAACCTCGACGTCAATTGGGACTCGCTGCGGACGGTCTACAGGTCGGAGATCGAGGACACGGTCAGCCGCGGTAGGTTCGCCGCAATCATGAACCACCTCGGGTGGGCTCTCAGGGATGCGCACACGTATGTCCGTGACTGGGACGTGAACTACTATGCTCAGTTGCTGCCCGGCGTGCCGCTGTGGGTCATCGGCGGCTGGGGCGATGTCAGCCACTTCGGTGCCGGGTTGACGCCCCTGCCCGATAGCTCCTTGCTGGTCTATCGTGTGGTGCCGGACCATCCGCTCGGGCTTGAGCGTAGCGACGTGGTTCTCGGCTACGACGGTCGAAGGTGGACCGAAGTCCTCCGGGAGCTCAAGGAAGCCGAACTGCCGATGCACGTGAACTACATCTATGGCAGTTGCAGCACCGCAGTGACGCATGCGCTGCTCAATGCTGCCGGCGAGAACTGGCACCTGTTCGACACCATCGACATCGTGAAGTACACCTCCGGCGACACAGTGCACCTGCCGACTTCCCTGCTGGCCGATGACACCATGCACCTCTTTGCCACCGAGCAACTGGATATCCCCGGCGTGACCATGCCCAGTTCCGACTCCAATCCATCGGTCACCTTCGGCGTTGTCAGCGGGAGGCTAATCGGCTACATCTACGGCTGGCGGTGGTGGACGGCCACCGTATCGACCGAGTTCTACAATGCGATAAACGCGCTGCTCAGGATTTCGGGGCTCAAGGGCATCGTTATTGACTTCCGATACAACGAAGGCGGCGGATTCTTCAAGAGCAACCGTGGGCTGGCGTTGTTGTTCAAGGACTCAACGCCGACCATCTGCTTCTCGGCGCGGAACAGCCCCGGCAACCACTTCTCAATGGCGATCTACGACCCAGGTGACGCGAACGTCATTCCCGGCAACGGGATAGGCTTCGACAAGCCGATTGCCGTGCTGGTCGGACCGGCTGCGGTCAGCTCCGGTGACCATGTGGCGTACCGGATGACGTTTCACCCCCGGGTCAGGACTTTCGGCAGGTCCATCAGCACCACGTTCAATTCCCCGACCGGACTTGATATTGACAGTGGTTGGGGAGCGAGCTACGCAGTGGGCGAGGCAAGTCCGGTCTCCGACCCGACGTACTTCCTGACACGCAGGGAGTTCCCGGTGGACGTTCCGGTCTGGCACACACGCAGCGCCGTGGCTCGAGGTGAAGACACCGTGGTGACGGTGGCAATGGCCTGGATCGACAGCGTGGCAGGAGTGGCAGAGAGCCCCAAGCCGCAAGCCGCAAGCTACGCGCTGGAACCGACCATTGTGCGCGGGGTGCTGTTCCTGCCGAAGAGCGCAAGCTCAAGCTCAAGCACAAGCTGCCTGCTGGATATCAGCGGGCGGAAGGTTATGGTTCTAGAACCGGGCGCGAATGATGTGTCGCGATTGAGCCCCGGAGTCTACTTCATCAGAGGACCGAGGACCGAAGTCTGCAAGATTGCTCTAACAAGGTAGGAGGGAAACGTGAAGAAGTCGATTCTGTTCGTGGCCGTGTGCTTGCTGGCTGGATCCGCCGCAGCCGCCGATTCGCTCAACTGCCGGTTCGTCGGCAACTGGCCATTCGGCGTATCGTTCGCAGTGGCACTGGACTCGGCACGCGACCTGGCGTTCTGTGGCTCCGGTGGTGGCGTATACGTGTTTGATGTCAGCGATTCGACCAATCCCGTCAAGCTGTCGGAGGCAATTCACACTCGCGGTCTGGTCAGGGGGCTCTGTTATCAAACCAACCGGCTATATACCGCAGGCAAGTTGCAGGGCTTGGAGATCTGGGACGTCTCGGTTCCGGCAAGTCCCGGGTTCCTCGGCCGGTTCGACACACCAGGCTGGGCCCTCGACGTAGCGGTCGCGGGCAACTTCGCATATGTGGCGGACCGTGACTCAGGACTACGTATCATCGATGTCTCGAATCCGCAGAGCCCGCGGGAAGTCGGCCACTACATTGCACCGGACTGGGTCATGGGTGTATCGGTCGTCGGGAACTACGCCTACCTTGCGGACGGGTACCTGGGGCTCTACATAGTTGACGTCTCGGACCCGCAGAATCCTCAACTGGCAGGTAGCTGTGGCGCTCCGGGTCAAGCTATGGACGTTGTGGTTGTGGGGAGTCATGCGTACCTGGCATCTCAGAGTTCGGGACTGCGGGTCATCGATATCTCAAACCCGGCCAGTCCCCAGGAAGTCGGGTTCTTTAACACTTCGGGCGCAGCCTTGAGCGTCGCCGTCGCCGGGGGCTATGCCTTCGTTGCGGACTCCTCAGCCGGGCTGAGAGTGATCGACGTGTCGACTCCCCAAAGCCCGCTGGAAGTCGGATACTACGACACGCCCGGCAGTTCCTTTGGTGTGGCCGTTGCGGTGAACCACGCCTACTTGGCAGACTACGACGCAATGCGGGTAATCGACGTTTCAGACCCGGGGAATCCGCGGCAAGTCGGATGCTGCGACCACCCACCGGCCGTCCTCTGCGCGGCGGTTGCTGGCAACTATGCCTATGTGTCGGCCTACACGGCGGGACTGCGTGTGCTTGATGTCTCCAACCTTGCGGACCCGACTGAAGTCGGATTCTACAGCCCGCCGGGTCGGACGTACGCTCTGGCAGTCGCTGGCGACTACGCCTTTGTGGCGGACTATGACTCTGGACTGCGTGTTGTCGACATTTCAGACCCAAGGAGTCCCCGGGAAGCAGGGCGCTACCAAACACCCGCTCCACCTCGTGCCGTTGCCATTTTGGACACGCTTGCCTTCGTTGCCGACATGGGTGCGGGGCTCCGAGTGATTCGTGTCTCAGACCCGGCACATCCGGTTGAGGTCGGGTACTACGACACGCCGGGCTATGCCTACAGTCTCGCCGTTGCCGGGAACTATGCCTATGTGGCGGACGCGTCGGCCGGGCTGCGCGTGGTCGACATCTCCAACCCGTTGAGCCCGAATGAGGTCGGATACTGCTCCACTCCCAGCAATGCCACCGACGTAGCGGTTGCCGGGAACTACGCCTATGTGGCGAACTACACTGCCGGGCTGCGCGTGATTGACATTTCGAGCCCGCAGAACCCTCAAGAAGTCGGCAGTTACGACACACCTGGCTACTCTTGGGGAGTGGCGGTAGCCGGGAACTTCGTCTACGTAACGGATGCGATAAGTGGCGACGGTCTGCATGTGGTCGACGTTTCAGACCCACAACACCCGCAGGAAGTAGGCTACTATCACACGCCTGGCAACGCCGCTCGTATGGCTGTTGCGGGCAACACGGTTTTCGTCGCGGACCAGAATGCTGGGCTGCAGATAGTCGAGTTCCTCGGTGCGGGAATCGCCGAAGCGCCGAACGCCAAAGTGCGAACGCCGAATGAACCGACCATTGTGCGCGGTCTGTTGTTCCTTCCTCCAGCGTCAGGCGTCGAGCGTGGAGCGTCAAGCATTCTCCTCGACATCAGCGGCCGCAAGGTGCTGGACCTACAGCCCGGCGCGAATGACGTGTCGCGGCTCTCGCCCGGCGTCTACTTCGTGAGAGAAGCCCAAGCGCAAGCTCAAGCCCAAGCCGTCACAAAGGTCGTGGTGACTCGGTAGGAGCAGGGGATGAGAGCATTGGTGATGTTCATCGGCCTCGTGGCGGTCGCCTTGGCCACGCAGGTTGGCAGCCTCCCGGGTGCGCCGCCGAACTGGCTGAAGCCACGCGCCGGCGAAAGCCCGCCGCCACACTCGATACCGAAGCGACCCGGGCACTATGACTCGACAGATTGGCGCCGGGTGATTGATGAGACTTGGGGTCCCGGGCTACCGGTCGACGAGAGACTGGGGATCTTCGACGCGTTCTGGGAGACGATTGACTCCTCCTTTGGATGTTTCAATAATCTCACGGTCAACTGGGATTCGCTCCGGGCCGTCTATCGGACGGAGGTCGAAGCAGAAACGATGAGTCGCGGGAGATTCGCCGCGATCATGGACCACCTGGCGATGGCTCTCCAGGAAGGGCACACGGACATCGGTGACATAGCCGTGAAATACAGCCAGATGACACCGGGCGTGCCGCTGTGGGTAGTGGGATCTTGGCAGGAAGTCGGTCACTTCGGCGCCGGACTAACACCGCTGCCCGACAGCTCGCTCCTCGTGTATCGGGTTGTTGACGCCCATCCGCTAGGGCTGGAGCGCGGAGATGTGGTTCTTGGCTATGACCGCCGACGATGGGTTGACATCCTGCATGAACTGCAGGAAGCGCAACTGCCTATTCGGCGGCGCTATTGTCTCGGAAGTTGCAGCAGCGCGATGACCTATTCGTTGCTGAGTGCCGCGGGTGAGAACTGGCACCTGTTCGATACCATCGACATCTTGAAGTACTCCAGCGGAGACACTGTGCATCTTCTCACTGTGCCACTCGCCCGCAGGACTATGCACTTGTTCGCCACAGACCAGATGGACATCCCCGGCGTGCCGATGCCCGCCACCGACTCCACACCCTCAGTCACTCACGGCGTGGTCAGCGGCACTCGCATCGGCTACATCTACTGCTGGCGCTGGTGGACGGGGACTGTGGCAACCGAGTTCTACGATGCGGTCAACACCTTGGTCAGTGACACTACGCTGAAGGGTATTGTGATCGATTTCCGGTACAACGAGGGCGGTAGCATAGGGCCGAGCAACTCGGGACTGGAACTTCTGTACCGCGACTCTACGGCGACAATATGCTTCACGCAGCGGAGCGATCCTGCCAACCACTTCTCGATGAGAGTAACAAACGCGGCTCTCTGGTACATCATTCCCGGCAATGGAATCGGCTACGACAAGCCGATTGCGGTGCTGGTGGGGCCGGGCGCGGTCAGCGCCGGAGACCAGGTGGCGCTCCGCATGACGTTTCATCCCAGGGTCAGGACGTTCGGTCTGTCCACCAACACCGCATTCAGCTGCCCGAGAAGTCTGAGTGTTCATGACGGCTGGTATGCGAGCTACTCGCCGTGGGAATCCTGTCTGGCCTCCGATACCACCTATTTCCTCACGCATCGCGAGTTTCCGGTCGACGTTCAGGTCTGGCACACGCGCGATGCCGTGGCGGAAGGAAGAGACGCGGTCGTCGAGGCCGCAATGGCTTGGATCGACAGCACGGCAGGAGTGGAAGAGGGAACGCCAAGCGCCGAACGCCGAGCGACGAAGGTGGCGACCATCATCCGGGGCGTGCTGTCCCTGCCGGAAGCCACAGGCTTCCAGCCACAAGCCTCAAGCTCGCTGCTGGACGCGGCGGGGCGGCGGGTGATGAACCTGAGGCCGGGCGCGAATGACGTGAACCGACTCGCCCCCGGCGTGTACGTTGTGAAGCTTAAGTCCGGCACGACAAGCCAGACTCGCAAGCTGGTCATTCGGTAGGAAGCAACAGCCGCTCAAGGGCGGGTCGGATACGACCGGCCCGCCCGCGGCGGCGGAAGAAACAGTAGGAGGTAGACCGTGAAGAAGCTCGGAATACTCATCACCGGAGCCATGATTCCGGCAATCCTGATGGCCCAGCTCACTGAGCAGTGGGTGGCGGCCTACAATGGCCCCTACGGAACCGGTTGGGCGGAATTCCCGGTAGCGATGTCGGTTGACGCTGCCGGCAACACATATGTGACCGGCACCGGAAACACGACGCTCTCGCCAACCGGCAAAGACTATGTGACGGTCAAAGTCAACTCGAGCGGCGCCTTGCAGTGGGCGGCTGTCTATGACTACCACCTGGAGGACGTCCCAACTGCCATTGCGACGGACGCCTCTGGGAATGTCTACGTGACCGGGTACAGCTGTCCACCTGGGAGAGCTGGTGACTACGTCACCGTGAAGTATGGAGCCAATGGCACACAGCAGTGGATTTGTCGATATGATGGCCCTGCGGGAGGCTGGGACACGCCCTCGGCAATCGCGGTTGACGTCGCAGGCAACGTGTACGTGACAGGCAGCAGCATGCGCCCTGGTCTCAACCGCATGGGCAAGGACATCACGACCATCAAGTACGACCCAAACGGCAATGAGGTATGGGTACGCAGATACACCGACTCAGGAGACCGCTGGTGCGAGGGTCGGGACGTAGTAGTGGACGCCGCTGGGTACGTCTACGTGGCCGGAGTACTGGATTCCGACGGCAGCAATGGCGGGCTGGCGGCACTGAAGTACGGCGCGAGCGGGAATCTGCTGTGGGTGAGCCGCCACGACGGTCCCGGTCTGCATGAGGCCGGCCACAAGATCGCACTCGATGTCGACGGCAACGTCATCGTGACCGGTAAGAGCACCTATGTCGGGCCGTCAACGCTCTATCTGACGGTCAAGTACAACAGCAGCGGCGCAGAGCAGTGGTGGAAGACCTACGACGACCTCACCGGCAACGACGACGCGGCCTGCGCGGTCGTTACCGACGCTTCGGGTAGTATATACGTCACCGGTCACAGCAAGAACTCCACCACAGGCTACGACTACGCGACCATCAAGTACAGCCCGCTCGGCGAGGAGCTCTGGGTACGGCGTTACGACGTGTATTCCGGCAACCTGGAGGACCGGGCAACGGGGCTCGCGCTGGACGCCTCGGGCAGTATTGTCGTGACCGGCTACAGTGCCAGAGCCGTCAGCGGCATGGACTACGCAACGGTGAAGTACAGCCCGGACGGAACCGAACTCTGGGTCAGCCGGTACGACGGTCCGGTCAGCGGCAACGATGAAGCGCGCGCGATTGGTGTCGATCCGCAGGGGAACGTCTACGTTACGGGAAACAGCGTCGGGGATGGCTCCAGCCATGACTTCCTGACCGTCAAGTACAGCTCGGACGGGGCACAGCAATGGGTAAGCCGGTACGGCCGGGGCTACAGCGCGGACGCCGGGCAGAGGGTTGCCATGGATGCTCTCGGCAACGTCTACGTGACGGGATACAGCGTCGGCACGTCCCAGAAAAACGACTATGTGACAATCAAGTACGACCCTGACGGCGAGACGCTCTGGACTCGACGCTACAACGGTCCGCTGGACCACGAGGACTGCCCGACCGCCATCGCCGTTGACGGCGACGGCAACGTCTATGTGACCGGATACAGCATAGGCCTTGCCGGCTGGTACGACTGCGCGACGATCAAGTACGCCTCTGACGGGACTATGCTCTGGGTAGACCGCTATGAAAGGACCGACGGCAGGAACGACTGCGGATACGCCCTCGCGGTGGACGGGTCAGGCTTCGTCTATGTCACCGGGTATACAGGCGCCTGGGCAGACGTCCTCACCATCAAGTACGCGCCTTCGGGCAGCCGCGAGTGGGTTGCGGTCTACAACAACCCGTCGGGCGGACATGACGTTGGCTGGGCTGTGACCGCTGACGCGTCCGGCAATGTCTACGTGGCAGGCCACTCGAGGCTCGACTATCTGCTGATCAAGTACAGCAGCACGGGTGTCGAGCAGTGGAGCAGGAGGGCCGACTACGGCGGCGACGATCAAGCGAAGGACGTTGCCGTGGACGCCTCGGGGAATGCGTACATCACCGGAACGGGCAACAAGGACTACGTAACTGCGAAGTACAACTCCGCCGGCACGCGCGAGTGGTTCCAGCGCCACGATGGTTTGGCGTACACCGTGGATGCGGGCTGGGCGCTCGAGCTCGATGGCACTGGAGTCTATGTCACCGGGCAGAGTAGTCGCCCGGAATCCGGCCTGGACTTCTACACTGTGAAGTACGACTTGGCGGGCACCAGACTCTGGGACAGATGGTATACCAGTGCGGAGGACAGGGCCGATGCCGCTCAGGACATCGCCCTGGACGGCGCAGGCAACGTGTATGTGACCGGGTACTGCACGCGCGCGTATTCTGGTGAGGACTATGCGACGCTCATGTACGACGCTGCGACCGGAGTCCAGCTCGCCTTTGCCGACTACACGGGCCTGCCACACAAGTCGGACCGCTCGCTCTCGGTTGCCACCGGGCCCGCCGGCACAGTCTGCATCACGGGCTATGCCCTTCGTGATCCAGCGCTCGCCACGGACATGGTTACCATCAAGTATCAGAGCCTGCAGCCGCCGGAAGCGCCGGTGCTGGTGTCGCCGAAGAACGGTGCGACCGGCGTGCCGATTGAGGGCGATTTGACCTGGGAGGCATCGGAACGTGCGACCAGCTACGAGGTCACCTTGGACGGCAACACGTACACCGTAACCGGCAACTCGTACCACTATAGCGGACTCAGCTACCTGACCGAATACGAATGGGACGTAGTCGCCGTTAACGACGCCGGCAGCACGCCTTCGTCGAACGGGCCGTTCACCTTTGCCACGATCATCGAGAAGCCCGGCCCGTTTGACCTCATCAGCCCGGCGGATGATGCAACCGGCGTGCCGATTGAGGGCAATCTGACCTGGGAGGCATCGGAACGTGCGACCAGCTATGAAGTGACCCTGGGCGGCAACACGTACACCGTGACCGAGAACTCGTACCACTATAGCGGACTCGACTACCTGACCAAGTACAAATGGAACGTAGTCGCCGTGAACGACGGCGGCAGCACCTCTTCGGGGACCGGGCCGTACAGCTTCACCACGATCATCGAGAAGCCCGGCCCGTTTGACCTCATCAGCCCGGCGGATGGTGCGACCGGCGTGCCGGTTGAGGGCGATTTGACCTGGGAGGCATCGGAGCGCGCGACCAGCTATGAGGTCACCCTGAACGGCAACACCTACACCGTGACCGACAACTCATACCGCTACAGCGGACTCAGCTACCTGACGGAGTACACCTGGAACGTGACGGCCAAGAACGCCGGAGGGGAAAGGGTTTCGGCGAACGGGCCGTTCACTTTCACCACGATCATCGAGAAGCCCGGTCCGTTCGACCTTTCCACGCCGCCCGATCATGCGACCGGCGTGTCGATTCAGGGCGATCTGACCTGGCAGGGCTCGGAACGTGCGACCAGCTATGAAGTGACCCTGGGCGGCAACACGTACACCGTGACCGAGAACTCGTACCACTATAGCGGACTCGACTACCTGGCCAAGTACGAATGGAACGTAGTCGCCTTGAATGATGGCGGCAGCACCCCTTCGTCGAACGGGCCGTTCACTTTCACCACGATCATCGAGAAGCCTGCCCGGTTTGACCTCATCGCCCCGGCTAACGAGGCCGTCGACCAGGAATTGGCCGGCGTACTCGAGTGGAACGCTTCCAACCGTGCTGAGCACTACGACGTCTACCTCGGCACTGACCCAAAGAACCTGCCCAGGGTCAGTGAGAACCAGACCGGCCTCTCCTGGGATTACTCCGGGCTTTCATGCGGCACGGTCTACTACTGGAAGGTCGTGGCGAAGAACGCCGGGGGCGAGACCGGATCCGAGGTCTGGAGCTTCACGACCGGTACTCTGGACGCAGGCATGACTGAGATCATCGAGCCGAGCGGGCTAATCGATACTACCTCGAAGGTACCGCAGGCTACGGTCCACAACTTCGGCACCTTGGACCGCGACTTGACTACCTGGTTCGAGATACGCTACGGAGCTGCGGACGGCCCGGTGCAGTACCTGCAGTCGGTCACGGTGTACGGACTCGGCGACGAAGACCAGACCGCGACGTTCCCGACCTGGGACGTGCCCAACGACCAGGAAGGCGCGTACTACGCCAAGTCATGGACCGAGCTTGAAGGCGACATCGACGCGACGAACGACACGGCGCGGAGCCAGTTCGTGGTCGCGTCGTCAGACCCGGACCCGTGGAGCGGCTCGACGTTGACCCAGGGATACTGGAAGACCCACCCCTACTACGACCCGCAACACCCGGATGACCCCTACATCGAGAAGTACCTTCCCGTGACAATAGCGGGCGTTAGGGTGAGTACTGTTCCCGAAGCCCTGGCGATCTTCAACCCGCCCAAGCCTATGACCGCGTGGAAGATGTTCCTTATCCAGTTTCTGGCGGCCAAGCTCAACGCCGGCTGGCAGACCGACCCCAGTCTTCTGGATGCCTGGTACAACTACCCGGGCGGCGACTATCCGTTCGATAGCCAGCAGGTCTCGGCGATCTTCCAGGTTGCGGACGGCTACAGGTCAACCACGGACAAAGATACACTGGATGAGATGAAGACCGTGCTCTGCAACATCAACGAGTACACCGACACGGGAAACCGCTGCCTCTGGGACGCTCCGTTCCCGGCCGGCAGCGGCGTGCAGGGCGTGGAGGTCGCCGCGCTTGCGGCGAAGCTGTACCTGTCGGTTGCACCCAGCCTGGTCAAGAGCGGCGTCGCGCACATCGCTTACGGCCTGCCGCAGGCAGCCCCGGCTCAACTGACGGTACTGGACGTCACCGGCCGAACCGTGGTGACCCGGGGTCTCCCGGCGGAGGTTGGCGACCACGTCATCCTGCTCGACACCCGGTCGTGGAGCGCCGGCGCCTACTTCGTCCGCATCACGGGCGCAGACCTGACAGCTACCAGGAAGCTCGTGGTTCAGCGCTAGGCGAGTGGACTAGAGAACGGGTCTCGATAGGAACAAGCGGGGGTGGCGATTCGCCACCCCCGCCTGTTTTCCGTTGGGCCAGAAACCTGGACACCAGGCGTGCGCGAGCGGGTCAAGTCGAAGGGGATAGGGATCGAGGGATCAAGGCATCAAGGGGTCGAGTGGCCGCAGTCTGCGTTCAGCGGCGGCTTCGAGAAGGACGGCGTACACTGGTCGAGGGGCGGGCGTCGCGGGCGGTGAAGTCCGATGATCCGACGGGCGCGGGCTCGGCCAGAATGTCTGCCAGGCTGCGGAACCTCAGGGGGCGCTCGCGCATGCGCTTCAATGCGCGCAGGTCCTCCAGGTCCTCGGCTCGCTCCAGCAGCTCTTCGTATTCGGCGATGTCGAGGATCACGGCCGCCGGCTTGCCGTCGCGATACACGAACTCTCGTTCTCGTGTTGCCATGGGCTATTGTCGTTCAATCCCCGACTGGAGTCAAGGTACGCATGGGACGGGGGACCGTGGGCTGAGGAGCGGACGATGTCAGATGTCAGAAGTTAGATGAAAGAAGCTAGAAGTGGAGACTCAGGCCAGAAGGAACGCCGGAGGCGGTCAGCTTGGGCTTGAGCTTGGGCTTGCGCTGGCGGTGTGCTTGTGCTTGAGCGTGGTTTCACCCCAAGGGGTCACAGGTGCACGTGCGGGAAACGGGGACTGTACCGCGCCAAGTTTGACGTTGGCGCTCCGTGGGACTGTCCCCAGTTTTCCCGGAGGGATGAGTAGCCCCTAAGGTGCGGGGCTTGGGGTGAAACCGGCTTGCGGCTTGTGGCTAGCGGGCTACGCCCGCGCCTGCCGCTAATCCATGATCGGCCCGGCGAGCACGGTCTGCAGCTCGCCGATCAGACCGATGGCTTCCATCTCTCCCAGTACCTTGCACCCGCCGGATCGGTTCGGACTCTCGCTGGTCACTCCGGGCAGCCGGACGCGCCACGCGGTGCGTTCCGGCTCATCTTTGCCCTCCGGCCACGGGACGGCGAAAACGAGCGCCGTGCTGGGTATGTCCCAGTCATCGCGTTCCGTGGAATCGACGTAGCAGACGACCAGGCCCAGGTGTTTGTCCTGCTGCCGCCGTATCCATGCCGGCGGGTTGTCGTCGAATTCGGAAAGGTCGTCAACGAAGTCAGCGGGAATCTCGTCATCCTCTTGGGGAGCGACGGCCTGCGGATGCTCGCGGACGAAGAGCACGGCGAGCTTACTGCGGCCCTGCGACTCAAGCGTCCGATAGATCTCGATCAACCGTCGGAACGAAAGCGGCATACTCGCGACCAGCCACCTTCCACGACCTTCCCTATCCTCGACGTAGGGATCGCTGGTATCGTACACATGCGGATCATCGGCGCTGTGGCGCTTGATGTATCGGCCGCCTGAACCCACGGGATACTCGTCTGCCATGTCAATGCTCCTTACCGTTCCGGGCGCTTGGCTCGAACTCCACTACGGCATTCTAGAACCGGGCGGGAAGCAGTCAAGTAACCGCGGGCCGGGATGCCAAATGGAAGGGGAGACGGTAGAGGGATCAAGTGATCCCAGGGTCGAGTGGCAGGAAGCGGTCAGCCGGCTTGAGCTTGCGCTTGAGCTAGCTTGCTGCTCGTGGCTTGAAGTCCGCGGGCTACGCCCGTGCCAATTCTCATTGCCTCGCGGGAGCTTCCCGCAATGAGGTGCCTGTCCCTAACTCCTGCGGTGCTGACTAAGCCTGGGACTTGCGGTCGCGGGCAACCGCGCTCTCGGGTTGCTCGCTGCGAGTCCGGTCTCCCACGCCGTGGAGCAGACCCGACACCAGGATATCCTCGTCGAGGTCGTCCCAGTGAAGCCCAATGCCGCTCCCACCTATGACACAGCGCTGCCGCTGCGCCGGAGTCGCTCTCAGCAGGCGCGGAAAGTAGGCCAGAGGCACGCCCAGCCGCCTCCCGTCAGCGAGGTCAACCCACATGGTGTCGGCGTCGAAGCTGACGCCGATGGCCTGTGGTTCAGCCGCCAAAATGCTCATTCCAGAACCTCTCAATGTCCAGCACGACAGGATTCTAGGATTCGCGGGCCGGGGTGTCAAATCGGCGGAGGTTGGACGGCCGAAGGCCTGCAGTTCACGGCTGACTGTCCTTCGGCGGGTTGTCGCGGGCGACGGGGGAGGCCGTGGCTGCTATCTCCCGTTCGACTCTGTCCGCCGTTTCCTCCGCACGCGCGAGCCACTCGGCGATGGTCTTGCCCTGACGCCGGCGCTCGGCTTCCGATTCCTCTCTGATTCGATGGAGCCAGTCGAGCCAGTCGTTCCCGTCAGTCTTCATACTCCAGCACCTCCTCAGGTGTCCTGATGCTCAGCTGCTGGTATCCCTCGCGCCGATTCACGGCGCACACCCGCCGCTCCGCCCACTCATTGGCCAGGTGTCGCAGGTTGAGTGATACCAGCACGTCGGCCTTGCATACAGTCGCATAGGCGACATGCTCGGCGTCTTCGGCAAACCGCTCTGGGACTACGCGATCCCGAAGGTAGGCTGCGGCAAGACGCCCTACCTCGTCTCTGTCCGCGGACACCAGCCGTACGCTGCTCAATAGGTTGATAAGCTCCGACCGGCGCGGCTCAGCAGCCCGGTCGAGTTCGGTGAATGTCAACGGCGAGGTCGCCGCATCCAGAATCCCCAGGCGAACTTGCTCGAACATCTTTGTCACGGCCTCACGTCGCTCTGCGTTCCGCGGCTCGGGGTCGAAGTAGAACCCGAAGACCGAGGTTTCGACGTAGAGCAGCGGCCGTTGTTTCACGTCCAAAGGATACCTCTGCTCAGACGAATGTCAACGTGACTGCGACGGACCCAGCGACTAGGTCAGTGGCGAACGTGTCGGCGAAGTCAGGGTCGAACTCATCTGCAGACTCAGCGACGTTGTTGCCGCAGAAGACACCGGCGAGGACATCCTGAAAGACACTCTGTCAAGTCGCGGGCCGTGGTCGAGGGCCGCTAGGCGGGCTGGCCGGGGCAAGGCCTGTCCTAAGTGCGGCCGCTGTTCCGGGGGCAGTTGCAGACACCGGAGCGGGGCCTTCTGCGGAGACAGGAGCGAGGGCCGCAGCGGGTGCAGGAGCGGTGACTGTTGCATGAGGGGGAGCGGAGGCCGCTCAGGAGGAAGGAGCGGGGACCGGAGCGGGTGCCGCTGCGGCTGGAGGAGCCGGGGCCGGAGCAGAGGCCGCTCAAGGGACAGCAGCGAGTGCAGGAGCAGGCGCCGTTCTCCAGGCCGGTGCGGTATCTGTTGCGGGTGAAGGACCGAGGTCCGCACCGGGGGTAGCAGTACCCCCCATGACCCCTACCCTTGAATTGCCCGCCCCACGCCAGGTCTCAACCTGCCGACAATACGGGTCTTATGACCCATGGAGGCGGTCTGTTCATCTGCCGATTCCTTCAACCAGCTGCGGAGACCGTCGTATCCCTCTGGGGACTGATCCCCTCTTGTCATCGGAAGTGCCTCCTCGGTGGCATACAACTGGTAGCATGGGCTGGCCGCCCGACCACAATTCCGCCGGGGAGTGGTCGGCCCACGGGCCGCCTGGGGGGTAGCATCGGCCGACACAGCGCGGGATCCATCCGAACACACAACTGCGCGAACATCGACTCGAAAATCGAGCCGAACAACATCGTGAACATCTGCCGGAACAACGACCGGTACGACTTCACGAAGAACGCGCGGTACAGCGAACGATAGAGGTCAGGATTGAGGTCGAGGTTCAGGTCGAGACAGAACGAGTGACGTAACGGCTGACGCAAGCGAATACGCAGCGAGCGATAGGACTGCCGCTACTTCGTAACGAACAACGAGGGATACTTCGCGAGACACAACGCCGCGTGCAAGGAATGATCGAGGCTGAGGTTGAGGTCGAAGGGAAGGTGAAGGGTGAGGCTGAGATCGAGACATCTGCGTTAATCTGTGTCCATCCGTGGTTCACAAGTCTGGTCTCCGGTTTCTCAGGAGTGGTCCGCGGACGGGTGACCCGCATGAAGAAAGCGGGAGGCGTGAGGCCTCCCGCTCTGTGCAGATGAGAGTCGTTACCCGAGCATGGTGCGGGCGATGACGATGCGCTGGACTTCGGAGGTGCCTTCGTAGATTTCCATGCACTTGGCATCGCGGAAGTAGCGCTCGACCGGGTAGTCTTTGGTGTAGCCGTACCCGCCGTAGATCTGGAGCGCTTCGCGGGTGACCTCGACCGCGGTCTCGGCGGCGAAGAGTTTGCACATCGCCGACTCGAGGTTGAACCTGGTCTTGCCCGAGTCTTTCTGGTGGGCGGCGTAGTAGACGAGGAGTCGCGCGGCCATGGTCCGGCAGGCCATGTCGGCAATCTTGCCCTGGATCATCTGGAAGTCGCAGATGGGCTTGCCGAACTGCTTCCGTTCTTTGGAGTAGGCGATCGCCTTTTCCATCGCCGACTGGGCGATACCTACTGCCTGGGCGCCGATGTCGATTCTCGAGACGTCGAGCGTGCCGAGGGCGACCTTGAAGCCCTGCCCGACCTGGCCGAGGACGTTTTCGACCGGCACTTCACAGTCGTCGAACATCAGCTCGCAGTTGGCGGTGCCCCTGAGGCCGAGCAGGTTCTCGTGTTTACCGAGCGAGAAGCCTTTGGCGTCGCGGTCGACGATGAAGGCGGTGATGCCCTTGGTGCCGGCGGCCGGATCGGTCTTGGCAAAGACGAGGAAGACCTTGGCCACGCCGCCGTTGGTGATGAAGCGCTTGGAGCCGTTGAGGATGTACTTGTCGCCTTTGAGCACGGCCGTGGTTTCCATGGCGGCCGGGTCGGACCCGGCGTTGGGCTCGGTCAGAGCGAACGCGCCGAGCAGCTCACCGGTCGCCATCCGCGGCAGGTACTTCTCTTTCTGGGCATCGGTTCCCCAGTTGGTGATGGGCCAGCAGGCGAGCGAGTTGTGGACCGCAGTGATGACACCGGTGGAACCGCAGCCGCGGGAGATCTCTTCGACGGCGAGCGCGAGCGAGAGGAAGTCGAACGCGGCCCCGCCGTACTTTTCGGGGATGGTCATCGAGAGCAGGCCCAGTTCGGCCATCTTCTTGATGGTGTCGTGCGGGAACTCACCCTTTTCGTCGATCTCGGCGGCCCTGGGTTCGAGTTCCTTGGTGGCGAACTCTCTTGCCATGTTGCGGACCATCATCTGGTCATTAGTGTAGCTTAGTTCCATCGATACCTCCTGGGGAGAAAAGCAGTATTGGCTGTGTACAAAACTCGAAGTCCGAAGCCCGAATGACGATTCAAGCCCGAAGTCCGAATGACCGAATTCGTCATTCTCCGCGCTTCGAGCTTCAATCGGATTTCGAGCTTCGTCATTCGAGCTTGGTTCTTTCTAGCAGGCTTCTTTGGCTTCTTTGATTACATCTTTGGCGATAATCATGCGCATGACCTCGGACGTGCCTTCGCCGATCTCGCCGAGCTTGGCGTCGCGGTAGGCGCGGGCGACCGGCATGTCGTCGGTGATCGCCAGCGGGCCGATGGCGTCGATCGCCGTGCCGCAGGCGAACATCGCCACCTCGGAGGCGAAGAGCTTGGCAAAGGCGCACTCTTTGTCCACGCGCACGCCGGTGTCTTTGATCTGGGCCGCGTTGTAGACGAGGAGCCGCGCCGCCTCGACCTGGACCGCGACGTCGGCCAGCGCCTTGGATGCGAGCTGGGACATCTCACGGTCCTTGAACCACGTGATCATCGTGTCGAGGGCGCACTGGGCCATGCCGAGGCAGAAGGCGCCGATGGAGATGCGGCCGCCGTCGAGCGTCTCCATGAAGATGCGGTACCCGTCGTACTCCTTGCCCAGGACGCTGTCGAGCGGCACCAGCATGTCTTCGAAGACGAGCTCGGCGGTGTCCGAGCCTTTCAGTCCCAGCTTGTTCTCGACCGATGGGACCTTGAATCCCGGGGTCTTGGTTTCAACGATGAAGCAGGTGATGCCTTTGCGGCCGAGCTTGCGGTCGAGCGAAGCGGCGACGATGACGGTGCCGGCGTAGCTGGCCGAGGTGATGTACCGCTTGCTGCCGTTGATGAGAAAGCCCTGGTCGGTCTTCTTTGCGGACGACTCGATGCCCGCGGCATCCGAGCCGGCGTTGGGCTCGGTCAGGCCGAACGCGCCCAGATAGTCGCCGGCGGCAAGCCTCGGGATGTACCGTTCCTTCTGCTCGGTTGTGCCGAACTTGTAGATGGGGTAGGTGCCGAGTGAGGTGTGGGCGGCGAGGGTCAGGCCGGTCGAGGCGCAGGCCCGGGAGACTTCCTCCACGGCAATGACGTAGGTCTGATAGTCGAGTCCCATGCCGCCGAGCTCTTTGGGCCAGAGGATGCCGAGCCAGCCGCGTTCGGCCAGTTCCCGGACGTTCTCCTTCACGAACTCGCCGGTCAGGTCGTGCATCGTCGCCCGCGGGGCGACGTGGGTGCGGGCAAACTCGCGCGCCTCGGCTCGGAACTTGAGGTACCGTTCCGCCAGTATCACACTGGCTCCAGGGCCTGTTTCCGAATTCGGATTTCGCACTTCGTCATTCGTGCTTCTCCTAGATGTAGTACTTGTCCTTGTCTATTTCTTCGCGCAGCAGCCGGAGTTCCTTCTCGGTCGGCTCGGGATTGACGCCGACCTTGTCGGCCACGAGCAGCTCGAACCCGGTGGCCTTCACCACGTCCTCCGCCTTGACTCCGGGATGAGTGGCGATGAGGCGCATGCGCTTGGAGGTCGGCTCGAAGTCCATCAACGCCATGTTGGTGACCACCCGATAGGGGCCGGCGCCGGGAGGGAGCCCGGCTTTCTCGCGCGCGCCCGGGCCGGTGAGGTAGCCGGGCGTGGTGATGAAGTCCACTTTGGGGACAAAGGAACGCGCATCGTGCTTGCGCATGATGACGATGGTCTTCCAGCAGAAGGAGGCGACGTCGTTGGCGCCCCCGGAACCCGGCAGCCTGACTTTGGGCGGCCAGTACTTGCCGATGACGGTCGTGTTCAGGTTGCCGAAGGCGTCGATCTGGGCGCCGCCGAGGAAGCCGTACTCGATGAATCCCCGGGTCGCGGTCTCCATGATGTCGCAGATGCCGGAGGCGGCAACCGCCCGGTGGAACGTGCGGGAGTCGCCGACGCCGAGCGGCAACTTCTCAAGGGACGCGCCGGTGCCGCCGAACTCGAAGATGGGGACGAGGTTCGGGGCGTGCATCCGTTTGGCCAAAGCGCCGGCCAGCATCGGGATACCCGTGCCGACGAAGGCGGTGGTGCCGTCTTCCATCAGCTTGGAGGCGAGGCAGATGAGGAATTCGGATTCGTTGTAGGCTGCCATTACCGGCCTCCGATTTCCGCTTCGAGCTTCCTGAGTTGGTCCATGCCGACCAGGTTCACGTAGTCGTTGTGGTTCTTCGGGCCGTAGACCCACTTGTCGAGATAGGCCCTGGTCTTGGCCGGGTCGGCCGAGTCTTTGAGAAACGCCTGCAGATGCTCGCCGTCACGCCAGTAGCGGTAGCACATCTCGCCGGGATGAGACCCGTACTTGGCCTCGACCACGGCGTCGACGAGGTAATAGGGGATGACCGTCTGTTCCGGGTACTTCCGGATTTCATCTGTCGAGACGATCTCCTCGGCCGAGACGATGAGTTTCTTGGAGGCGCGGGACATCTCGTGGACGAACCCGGAGATGCCCTCGACCCGACAGTTGCCGAACTTGTCCGCTTTGTGTACATGAATCAGGCCCACGTCGAGGAAGAGCGCCGGAACCAGGCAGACCGGCTTGCCGGTGAACGGGTCCTCAACTGCCTTGGCAGCGGAGTACTTGAAGGTGTCGGTACCGAGCATGGAGCGGATAGGGAGGAACGGTACGCCCATGGCCGCGGCTTTGAACCGCCAGGTGATGCCGCCGTTGGACCAGTCGGTGGTCTTGACCCGGCCGGACTCGACGGCGCGGCGCAGGCAGGAGGAGATGCCGTAGACTTCCCAGGCGATGTAGGTGATGTCGAGGGTGTCGACCAGGTCGGCGGCCAGCAGGAGGTCAATCTCGTGGATGCCCTGGCCGGCCACGCGCAAGTGCTTCTTGCCCTGGCGGATCGCTTCGCGGACCAGAGACATGGGAGCACGCACCGTGCCGTAGAGTTCGGTGCCGATGTAGTCCCCGTCGGCAATGAACTTCGCGACCGCATCCTGCTCGGTCATGACTTTGTCCACCATCTTCGTGTTCTTCCGCGTGTGGACCCACTCGCGGAAGCCATCCGGGTCAGGCGGCTGGAACAGCTCGCCCGTGCCCGATTCGATCACTTTCATAGGCGCGACCTCCGGTGGTTCAGTTGAATCGATTGAAAGCTCTAACCACTGTATCTTAGGGGCGAGTGGGTGAAAGTCAACAGCGGCCGGGGATCACGAATCCGAATGGTTGGCCACGAAGACACGAAACTGGAGTGAAACGGATTCGTAACATGCAGCGCCGTTTCGTTTCGTGCCCTTCGTGCTTTCGTGGCGCGAGTGTCGGTTTGGGGGGACAGCCCAAAGAGCGCGGGCGGGCCTGAGCCCGCCCGCTTGAGAACTGGCGAGAACTACCAGCGCGGACGGTTGAAGTCGCGCTTCTGGTCGTCGCGGCCACCGCGTCTCGGGCCACCGCGTCCCGGGCCGCCGAACCCGCCGCGCGGACCGCCTTCGGTCCGCTCGCGGGCTTCGTTGACGGTCAGGGCCCGGCCGTCGAGCTGGTACTGGTTCAGGGCCGCGATTGCCGCGCCCGCTGCCGCGTCATCGCTCATCTCGACGAACGCGAACCCGCGCGAGCGGTTCGTGAACTTGTCGGTGATGATGTTCACGGATGAGACTTCCCCGTGCGCGCCGAACAGTCCGCGCAGCTGGTCTTCGGTAGCGCTGAAGGGCAGGTTGCCCACGAATATGCGCTTTGCCATTTCGTTCCTCCGGTCGTTTCTTGCTTGGGATTCGGTACGGGACCAGCCTGCGGTCTGCTCAGGCGTATACACACGTGGACCACGCGCACGTTTCTCAAGCGGTTTCAGGACCTTGTCTTGTCTGTCGCCGGGCGCAGGTCCCCCGTGTCCGGCAGACGATATTAACAATGGACTGGGAGATGTCAAATGGAGAAGATGAGAAAGGACGAGGGTCAAGAGACAGGGGAGCGGGTGTCGGGACCTCTCTCCCTTTGCTCTCTATCCCCCGGGTCCCCGGTGCGAATGGCCGAGCGCGCCGACCAGGTCGATGGCGCCGGCCGGGCAGACCTTGCGGCACTCGCCGCAGCCGATGCACTTGTCGGCAGCGACCTTGTGCTGGCTGCCGGCTTCGCCCTCAATCGCCTTGAACGGGCAGGCTTTCACACAGGCCTGACAGCCGTCGCACTTGGGGTTGATGACCGCCTTGGGCCGACCCGGGGCGCGGTCGATGAAGGACCGGGTCGGGCACTTGTGGACGCAGATGCCGCAGTCGATGCACTTGGCGAAGTCCATCACCGGCAGGTTGCTAACCATCGTCAGGGCACCGGCCGGGCAGACTTTGACGCAGAGACCGCAGGCGGTACAGCCGACTTTGCAGACGTCTTTCACCGCCCTGCCTTTGTCGTGAGAGACGCAGGCGAGAATGACGAGCTTGCTGCGGCGGACGAGCAGGAGCGTGTTCTTGGGGCAGCCGCGCACGCAGTTGCCGCAGCCGGTGCACTTCTTCTCGTCGATGACGGGCAGGTTGTTGCCGCCCATGGTGATGGCGCCGAACGGACAGATCCGGGCACAGTGGCCGAGACCGACGCATCCGTAGACGCATGCCTTGGGACCGCCGAGGAGCAGGGCGGCCGCCCGGCAATCCGCAGCGCCCTTGTACTGGAAGCGGGCCGGGGCCACGTCCTTCCCGCCGCGGCAGATAAGGACTGCAACCTTGGGTTCGACCGCTCCAGCCTCCTGACCCATGATCTCGCCGATGCTGCGGGCGACATTGGCGCCGCCCACCGAGCACTTGTTCAGTTCCGCCGAGCCCGATGCAACCGCGGCAGCGTAGCCGTCACAGCCGGGGAAGCCGCAGGCACCGCAGTTAGCCCCGGGCAGCACAGCCCGGACCGCGGCCTCGCGTTCGTCCACCTTGACGGCCAGCTTGACCGAGGCGACGAGTAACAGGACGGCAATGAGCAGGCCGGCGCCGCCCAGCACGGCCAGCGCCCGGATGACCATGCCCCAGTCAATCATGCGTCAGGCTGAGATCCCAAAGAGGTTGGCAAACCCGAGGAAGGCGAGGGAGATGAGCGACGCGCCGACGAAGGCAATGGGATACCCGCGGAATGCAGGTGAGATCGGCGAGTCCTCCAGCCGCTCGCGGATGGCGGCGAACAGGATGATGGCGAGCGAGTAGCCGCCGCCCACGCCCAGTGCGTAGATGGTCGCCTGCAGCAGGTTGTACCCGTAGTCGACGTTGAGGAAGGTGACCGCGAGGATGGCGCAGTTGGTGGTGATGAGCGGCAGGTAGATGCCCATGGCTGAGTAAAGGCCGCGCACGTACTTCTTGAGGAACATCTCGACGAACTGTACGAGCCCGGCGATGACGAGGATGAATACCGCGGTGCGAAGGAACTCGAGGCCGAGCGGCAGCAGGACGCCGTGCCAGAGGACCCAGCAGACCCAGGTCGCCAGCATCGTGACGAACACGACCGCCGCGCTCATGCCGACCGACGTGTCCATGGAAGTCGAAACCCCGAAGAAGGAGCAGAGCGCGATGAACCGCATCAGCAGGATGTTGTTCACCAGGAATGCCCCGATGAAGATCATGGTAAGGTCTTTCACAGGCTACCTCTTGTCCAGTTTGAACTTGGCCACCAATGCCTTGAGGATGCCGATGAGCAGGAACGCACCGGGCGGGAAGATCATGAACAGCATCGGCGCGCTACGGTACCAGGCCGGGGTAACGACGTACCCGAAGACCGTGCCGACCGCGAAGAACTCGCGGAGGGATCCGAGGACGACCAGCACGAGCGTGAACCCGAGCGAGTTGCCGAGGCCATCGAGGAAGGAGTCGAAGACACCGTGGCCGTAGGCGAACGCCTCGGCCCGGCCGAGGATGATGCAGTTGACGACAATCAGCGGTACGAATACGCCCAACACCTGGTAGAGCGAGGGTTGGTAGGCCTGGAGCACGTAGTCGATGATGGTCACGAAGGTGGAGATGATGATTATGAAAATCGGGATGCGGATGGTCGGCTGGACGAACTTGCGCACCAGCGCCACGACAACGTTCGAGAAGATCAGCACGAATGACGCAGCGGCGGACATGCCGAGCGCATCGCGGGCCGAGGTCGACGTGGCCAGGACCGGGCAGAGGCCGATCATCAGGATAAGGACCGCGTTCTCGCGGACTATCGGGTTGACCAGGAATCCGAGGCGCGATGGTTTCTTGCTGGTCATGGCTTGAGGTGCTCCGAGTACTTGCGGATAGTCTGGGCTACGCCCGAAGCTGCGGCCCGGGAAGTAATCGTGGCGCCGGAGATGGCGTCAATCGTGCCCGCCTCCTTCTTCAGCGACACGGTTGAGTCGAGCCCGAGGAACTGCCGAGCGAACCAGTCTTCGCGTGCCTTAAGGCCAAGTCCCGGAGTCTCCTTCAGGTCTTCCACTTTGATGCCGCTGATGCGCCCGGTGAGGTCGAGGGCGATGAGCACCGGAACGGGCCCGCCGTACCCGCGCGCGCCTGACCGAACCACGATGCCGACCTTGGCGCCGGCGGCGTCGAGTCCGTACCAGAGCGAGTCCTGCTCCACTTCCTTAAAGGTCTGCGCAGCCGGCAGGGCCTGACTGAGCGCCGACCTGGTCGCGTCGGCCTTCTGCTGCTCAATCTTGGGCTTGGTGACGGAGTAGACCTGTGACAGGGCAAATGCCGCAACCAAACAGGTGATGAGAAGCGAGACAACCATCCAGGTGCGGCTGTTCACTTCGCCGCCTTCGTCTTCTTCACAGCGCCGAACAGGCGCGGCCTGGTCAGGCGGTCGATGAGCGGCGTTGCCACGTTCATCAGCAGGATTGAGTAGGAGCAGCCCTCCGGGTATCCGCCGTAGAGCCGGATGAGCATGGTGATGAGGCCGCAGCCGATGCCGAAGATGATGCGGCCCTTGCCGGTGACCGGGGAAGTCACGTAGTCGGTGGCCATGAAGAACGCACCGAGGATGATGCCGCCGGAAAGCACGTGGAAGGAGTAGGTCATGGGGTTGTTGGGCAGGACGAGCGCGAGGACGATGACCGTACCGATATAGGCAACCGGAATTCGCCAGTCGACGACGCGGATGATGATCAGGAAGAGAGCGCCGATGAGGAGGAGCAGTGCCGAGGTCTCGCCGAGACAGCCGCCGATGTTGCCGAGGAAGAGTCGCTTCAGTTCAGCCAGGGAGTTGGCTTGGCGAAGCAATTCGTTCAGGTCCATGCCCTGGGGAACCAACTCGGCGGCGCGGCGGACAAAGGCGAGCGGCGTCGCGCCCGAGACGGCGTCAATTCCGGAGAGTGGCGCGGTGCCGAAGGGCTTGAGCCACATAGTGGTCATGTGGGTGGGCCACGAAACCATGAGGAACGCCCGGGCTGCCAGGGCCGGGTTGATGAAGTTGTGGCCGAGCCCACCGAAGAACTGCTTGACCACGACGGTGGCGAAGGCGGCACCGACTACCGGCATCCAGAGCGGGACCCCGGGCGGGAGATTGTAGGCCAGCAGCAGTCCGGTTACTGCTGCCGAGCCGTCGAACGGCGTCGGCTTGCGGCCGAACGCCCGCTGCGTCAATGCATCGAAGAGCATCGAGGAGGCGACTGAGATGGCGACGAGCAGGAGAGACTTGAGTCCGAAGAAGTAGACCGAGCCGCCGAGAGCCGGGAGCAGAGCAATCGCCACGACCCACATGATCCGGCTGACCGATGCCTGGGAACGGACGTGCGGCGAAGCGGCAACGACGAGAGGAGAGGTTAAGGTTGAGGTTGAGGACGGAGGCAGACCGGTTTCCTTTGCCTCTGCCTTAACCTCAGCCTCAGCCTTGACCTTCGGGTCTGTGCTCACTTGCGCTCCATTGCCGCGAGTTCGGACTTGGCGTACTTGAACTGGTGCACCAACCGGATCTTTGCCGGGCAGGCGTAGGCGCAGCACCCGCATTCGATGCAGTCCTTCACGTGCTCGGCCTTGGCCGCCTCGAGCTGGCCGCGCCGGATCAGGTTGTTCAGGCGCTGCGGCGCCAGGCCCATCGGGCAGGCCTCGATGCAGCGGCCGCAGCGGATGCAGTCGTGCTCATCGAAGACGGTAGCCGCCCGGTCGAGCACGAGCACACCGGATGTGCCCTTCAGCACCGGTACCTCGTCGGTGCTGACCGCGATACCCATCATCGGCCCGCCCATGATGAGCTTGCCGACCTCGGCCGCATACCCGCCGCAGAATTGAAGCAGCTCCTTCACCGGCGTGCCGATCCGGACGCGCAGGTTCTTCGGCTCCTTGATGGCTGGGCCGGTCACGGTCGTAACCCGCTCGTAAAGGGGTCGATTGAGGCGGAGCGCGTCCCGTACCGCCAGCGCAGTGCCGACGTTCTGCACCACGCAACCGACGTCCATCGGTAGTCCCCCGGACGGCACCTCGCGCTTGAGGCAGGCCTTGATGAGCTGCTTTTCCGCGCCCTGCGGGTACTTGGTCCTGAGTTTCCTGACCTTGAATCCGGATGAGGCGGCCGCGGAAGTCATCGTCGCTACAGCATCGGGCTTGTTGTCCTCGATGACTATCATGACATTCTGGACCCCGAGCACTCTGGACATGATCTTCACGCCTTCGACCATCTCGGCCGGCTGTTCCAGCATCAGCCGATGGTCAGCGGTCAGGAAGGGCTCGCATTCGCAGCCGTTGATGAGCAGGGTGTCAATCGGTTTCTCTTTGGGCGGTGTGAGTTTGAAGTAGGTCGGGAAGGCCGCGCCGCCCAGGCCGACGACTCCGGAGAGGCGCAGGGTTTCCACTATCTGTTCATTCGTGAACCCCGAATAGTCGCGCTCCCCGAGTGCGTCATCCGGCGTGTCCGCGCCGTCCGAGTCGATGACTACTGTAGGGCCGCGGCGGCCGGTCAGCGGGTGAGGCAGGTCGGAGACGTCGGCGACGGTGCCGGAGACCGAAGCGTGGGTGGCAGCGGAGATGCGGCCGGCCGGCTCGCCGATAAGCGTACCGGTCTTCACCAGGCTGCCCTTCGCGACGACCGCTTTCGAGGGCGCGCCGGTGTGCTGAGACAACGGAATGAAGACCCGTGCAGGCAGGGGAAGCACCTCTACGGACTTGTGTTCGGTAGCTTCCTTGTCCTCACGGGGATGGACACCGCCGCGAAATGTCAGCATTGGACGGCGGGAATTGTAGCGCTGGGCCTTCCGTTGTCAAGCAGCCGGTAGGGAACGACGCGGTTTGACAGCCGAATCCGGCTGCATTACTCTCATAACATGAGAAACCTGACCATCCTTTTCGTTGCTTTGGCACTGGCAGCCGGATGCGGCGGCGCAATGGCGCCCAAACCGGGATCGGACAGCGCCGAGACCTGGTTGTCCTCTACCATTCAGGGACAGAAAGTCGGCTACTCCGTCTACCGCTTCGACCAGCATCCCGACGGTTACCGGTTCGAGAGCTACATAAGGATGACCCTGGCGATGCAGGGCAAAGAGCAGCGGGTTCAATCCCATTCGGAAGCGTACACCGGTCCGGACCTTGCCCTGCAGAGCTTCACCTTCACTTTCTCTTCGCAGGACCGGTCGTTCGGCGTCAGGGGCCGGGTCGTGGGTGACACGCTGTGGGTCGAAGCCCCGGGAGGCAGCGAAGAACGGAGCCTCACCGTGGCAGGTCCGGTCTATCCTTCCTCCGCACTGGGCAGGTACGTTGTGGTCCGGAAGCTGCTCAAGGACTCGACCTACCAGGTGCCGGTCTTCGATGCGGCGGTTATGGGCGTTTCGCTGGCCCAGGTGAAGGTTCTCGGCCGGGAGAAGGTCAAGGCCGGGGGCCAGGAGTACGACGCGCTCAAGTTCACGACCAGGATGGCCAAGTCCACGGTGACATCCTGGGTTGACGACAAAGGCATGGCGATTGTCGAAGCGTCAGCGCCGGGCATCAGGTCGGAGCGGACCGCCGCCGACCAGGTGCTCAAGGCCGAACCGGAGGGCCAGAAGCTCGACGTACTGACGATGTTCCGCGTACCCGTCGACACGAGCATCCCGGATGGAGCGAAGGTCAGTTCTCTGAAGCTGGAAATCGAGGGGATTGACCCGAAGCAATATGCGTTGAGCGGGCCGGGACAACAGGTCTTGAGTACCAACCCGCTGCTGGTCCAGATCAATACGCCGGAGCTGCCCACCGAGCCGGTGGCGCTGCCCATCGCCGCCGAGAGTGAGTATCTGCAGCCCTCGGTCACAATCCAGTCCGACGCGCCCGAGGTGAAGGCCAAGCTGAAGGAGGCGATTGGCGACGAGAAGGACGGCGTGGCCGCCGCGCGCAAGCTGGTCTCCTGGGTCTTCACCGTGGTAGAGAAACAGCCGACTGCGTCATTCCCGAACGCGCTCGACGTGCTCAAGACCATGAAGGGCGACTGCAACGAGCACGCGGTCCTGTTCGCCGCGCTTGCCCGGGCCGCCGGCATCCCGACGCAGACCGCAGTGGGTCTTCTCTACATGAACGGGGCGTTCTACTACCACGCCTGGAACGAGGTCTACGTCGGGAAGTGGATACCGGTTGACGCGACCTTTGGCGAGTTCCCGGCCAGCGCCCTGCACCTGAAACTCGCGCAGGGCGAGTTGAGCGAGCAGGCGGAGATTCTCGGCCTCGTCGGCGCCATCGGCATCAAAGTCAGAGAGTTCGGCGCCGCTCCGGCCCGGTAGCCGGTCCCAAAGCTGAAGCCCCCGGCCTGCAGAGCCGGGGGCTTTGATTTCGGCGCGGACTACTTCTCGGGTTCGGCCGGCTTGGGCTGCGCTTCCTCGGGCTGAGCTTCTTCGGGAATTGGCTCAACCACGAAGTCGGCCTCCTTCATCACGATGTCGATCTTCGCCCTGCCACGGAGATCCTTCAGCAGTTGGTCGTACAGCTGTTTCTCCTGGGCTCGGCGGAGCTTGTTGTCGATCTTGGAGCGGACCTCGCTGAACGGGCGCGTAAACGCGGCCTTCTTCTCTTCCATGGTCACAAACACGTAGCTTGAGTCGTTGAGCTTGATGACCGGGGAGAGGCTTCCCTTGGACAGGCTGAACGCGGCGTCAACGATCTTCTTGTCGTGGGCCTTGTCGTCACGGGCAAGCCAGTAGAGGTCACCGCCTGACCAGCGGCTCGACGAACTGGAGAACCGCTTGGCGATGTCCTGGAACGTGGCCTTCTGGGCGGTGTCCTTCCTGGTAACTTTGACAAGCAGCTTGCCGTCGGCGGTCGCGAGCGGCTTGGCGGTCTCGTTGGCGCCCAGCTTGAACAGCCCGGCGACAAAGTCGGCGGGCAGGGGTTCGTCGGCTTTGACGTAGGTGCCGAACCTGGCCGAATCGGTCGGAGCCACGGTCGCGGTCTCCGGTCTGGCAGGCCGGCCGAGCAGCGAGTCGAGCTGTGCCAGGCGTTCTGCCCGTGCCGGCACCGGTCTGTAGAGCCTGCCCTGTTTCGAGAGGTCGCCGAATCCGAAGCCGTAGGGTGCAGGCTTGACGTAGGGGCCGGTGATCTTCGTCTTCTGCGAGATATCGGGGACGCTCTTGTTGCCGACACTCACCATCGGCTTGCCCGGTAGCGCAACGGGTGCGCCGGCCAGGGCGTATTCGCCGAGCAGCGAATCAGTGTTGGCAGAAGCGGCCGAGAAGGATGCTTCGACGTCCGGGTTGTCGGCCGGGAAGAGCAGGCCGCGGCCCTGGATCATGGCCGGCAGCTTGCCGTTCACCGCCCAGCGCCGCAGCTCCTCGGCCCGGGTCCGGCTGGGGGCGGTAATCTCACGGGCGTGGACTTTCGCCGGTTCTTTGTACTCCGCCAGTGTCGCCTTGTATTCGGCCATGAGCTGGGCCGAGTCGAGGACGACCTTGTCTGCCGTCATGCTGCGTTTGTAGGCATCGACCAGCATGCCGGCCCGGCGACTCATGACCTGGTCGACGACCTTGTTGACCAGCCAGAGCTTCTGAGACTCGGCTTCTTTCAGGAGCAGCTTCTCCATTACGAGATTGTCGAGGATGCGCCGCTTGCCTTCGGGCGTGTCGAACTGCGAGCGGTAGAACGGCGGTATCGCGTTGAGGCGCGCCGTGAGAGCAGTCGTGTCGATCAGGATGCCGTTCACAGTTGCCAGCGTGTCCTTGCCCTGGTCGAGGGCGGTCGTGTCCATCTTGAGGGTCGCCTTCACCTTGAGGTCGGCAATCACCTGCTCGTAGAGCCTGGCCGTGTTCTGCTGCTTCATGTCCGCCGACAACTGGTTGCGGACGTCGGCAAACGTGCGGACTGTCTTCGGCTTCTTTTCAGTAACCTTGACAATGACGAACCCGTCCTTCACCTGAATCGGCTTGCTGATGTCGCCGACTTTGAGCGAGAACGCGGCCTGCTCGACCGGCTTGGGCTGAGACCCCCGGGCAATCATCCCGAGATCACCGCCCTTTTCCTTGTCCGGGGCAGTCGAGAACTGTCTGGCAAGGCTGTCCCACTTCTTCGTGGTGTCGGAGAGCAGGTCTAGCCGCAGCTTCTCGGCTTCCTCTTTGGTCGCAACCTGAATCTGGTAGAGGCGAACCTTCTCCGGCGTTGTGTACCTGGTTGCTACCTCTTTCTTGTAGGCGGCCTTCAGTTCCTTTTCCGCCGGCTCGCTCTTCGAGGCAACGGTACGCTCGTTCCATTCCTGGAAGACCGCACGGTTGCGCTGTTCGCTGAGCGCGAGGAGAAGCGTCGAGTCCGTCGCGACGCCGGCCGAAACTGCGGCCGAATAGAGCAGCCGGTTGTCGATCATCGTGTCGAGCAGCAGTTGCTTCTTCTCGTACTTCTCATACGCAGAGGGGTTTCGGCTGATGCGGTCGTCGAGTTCGATGCGCGTGATGGGGTAGGAATCGACGTAGGCAACCCGGTCCTGATAGTTCTTGCGGAAGCAGCGCTCGATGGCATCCAGCGCGTCGGTGCCGTAGGTTGACTTCGGATACCTGGTGGCCACGATCTCGTAGTTCTTGGCGCCCTCGAGGTAGTCTTCCCGCATTTCGAGACAGAGCGCCAGGCGGTACAGGACGTCCGGCAGTTGTTTGTGCTTTGGGTAATCGGCGGCCAGGGCGCTGTAGACGGCCTCGGCGCCGGCGTAGTCGGCCTTCTTGTCCAGTAGATAGTCACCGATTTCCAGCCGGACGGCAAAGCGGTCAGCCGGGGTCTTGGCCTCGGCATCGAGACGCTGGAGCGTCGCATACGCCTTGTCCAGGTCCTGGGCGGCGTAGAGCTGGTAGACAGTGTCGAGTGCCGCGTCAGGCGGAACGGCGCTCGCGCCTGCCGCCATCAGCCAGAGCAGAGCCAGGGTCAGGGTCTTCTTCACGGAGAGCCTCCTTGAGATTTGAGCGACCAGTAGTACATTTAGACTTACAAGACGTGTTTCCGTTACCGGACGATCTGCAGGGCGACCATCATGACCGTGCCGGAGAGGAGCGGAATCACGACGTTGTCGTTGACCTCAATCGGTAGCGCCTCCACAACCGAGGCCGCAACCGCACCAAGAATACCGATTCCGAGCGGGAAATCAAGACCGGGCAGGACTGACACCAGCCAGGCAACACCGATGCAGACGAACAGGCCGGCCAGCGTGCCCTCGAGAGTTTTGCGGAAGACTCTCACTCTCCCCACCGACAGGCCGACGATGGCCGCGGCCGTATCGCCCAGCGCGAGGAACCCGATGGCGGCAATGAACACGCCGCTGACGCGACCCTCCGGGCCGATTCCGAACACCAGCATGCAGACAAGTGACGCAAGCATCAGGTAGGATGCGCCGGTCAAGGAGGAGAGTTCCTTCCGTCGGAGCATCGAGCCGAAGAGAACGATGAAGACGCTCTTCACCGAGGTGAGGCGCAGCCGTAGGAAGTCGATGAGCAGGAAAGTGAGCGTGGCGGCCGCCATCAACGTCAGGGCCAGATGCCAGGGTATGAAGTAGCAGACCAGCGGGATGATCAGCGCCGAAAGGTGGGGGAGCTTCCGGCTTACTTCGGTTCCTAGAATTCGAATCCCCCGGATATCTGCTGCGGGCTGCCGAGTTCCCGCGAGTCCGGGGCGGTGCCGGAGGCATAGCCGTAGTCGACATGGAACCGCTTGATACGCAGCCCAAGACCGATGGCCAAGTTGCCCCGGTAGACGCCGAGCCGGCCGTAGAGCACTTCCCGGAACGCGTACTCGATACCGTAGCTCGGCGTGAAAACGAGCTCTTCGGTGTTCGCCTCGGCCTCGAGTGCCAGGGTCAGGCGGTCACGCGAGATACGGAAGGTCTTGGCCAGACCGATCGCGCCGCGCGGCATGACCACTTCCCGCCGGCCGGTGTCCCAGAAGAGCGGCGACGTGCTGGCGTTACGGACCCGCAGGCCGACGTCGAGGTCGGCCATGGGCGTGAGGGTCGCACCGAGGTCCAGCCCCATCCCGAACGCCGAACCGACCCCGAGGTCATGATAGATCAGCTTCACGTTCCCGCCGACGGCCACGTACGGCGAGAGGGTGCGCGCGTAGTTGGCGTAGCCCACGACCTGGGTCGCGCTGACCATGCGCCAGACGTAGGGTCGATTGTTGGGTCCTTCCGGCGTAGTGTCACCGGGTACTGACTCGCTCGGCAACTTGGTCAGTTTGATGCCCGGGATGCCATTGTGCAGTACGGCGAACCCCAGCGACTGGCGTGGGGAGTGGAACGAGACGCCCAGGTAGTTGTGCTTGACCATGCCGGAGTGCTCTTCCGAGTGGAGGAAGAGCACCGAGGTACGAGAGAAACCGGAGGGACGGGACGGGTTGTAGTAGATGGCGCTGGGATCGGAGGCCGCGGCTACGACCGCGCCACCCATGCCGATTGCCCGGGCCGATGTGCCCAGTTCTTCAAAGTCGCCCGCGTAGCGGGTCGCGAACGCGGCTGCAGCTAGTACGGTCAGCAGCACGGCGGTCCGGGTCCGGCCGATATCCGGCCGATGGTAGAAGCCCTTGGTCTTTGTCTTTCTCATCCTCAGTTCATTCAGCCCTAGATCCGGCGTACCGTCCCGGTCAGTTCCTTGCGCAGGATGCGCATCGGCCGGCTGTACGTCGGTCGGGCGGTTATGGTTACTTTGTACTCGCCCTCGGGCACCAGCACTCCGTTGTCGTCCCGGCCGTCCCAGACAATCAAGACCTCGCCTGGATGCTGTCTGTGCGGTGGGGCAAGCGAACGAACCAGTGTACCGGAAGGCGCGGTGATGTCCACCTGAATGTTGGCCATCTCAGTGATATAGAGCGCGATGGTGGTGCCGGGCTGGAGCGAGTCGAACTCGGCCGGATAGAAGCCTATGAGGTAGGCGTCGAGTCCGATCCAGTAGTACTGGCCGCCGTTCGCCTCGGAAACGAAGACCTGTCCGAATCGGCGCCAGATGGCAATGCCGGCCGGGGAGTCGAAGGAAGTGCCTTCGACTCCCTGCCGGCCAAAAGAGACGATGTACCTCAGGTCCATATCGAAGAGGTGGATCTGAGAGTTGGTCTGGTCGGTAACGTAGACATTTCCGTGTCGGTCGAAGGCGCAGTAGGCAAAACCGGCTTCATCCAGACCAATGCGGCGCATGTCGACCATACGCCGCTGCCGGCCGTCGTCGAGCGAGAACTGGCTGATGCGGGTCCGTCCCCGGTCAATGACCACCGCGGAACTGACTTGGAAGTCGTTGTGGTCGGCCTCAGGGTCGAGCACGCAGATCCCGGTCGGACCCTCCAGGTCGGCTGTCCAGGTCGTGACTGTCTTGCCCAGGGAATCGAGGACGACGATCCGGTTGTTGCCGCTGTCCGCCACGTAGACGCGACCGCGGGTGTCGATGGCGACGTCCCGCGGTGCGTCAAGACCGGAATCCACTGTCGAGACCCAACTCAGCCTTGCGTGTTCGTACTTGAGCCTGACCACCCGGTCGTTGTCGGTGTCGGCAACGTAGACATCGCCGTGCTTGTTGCAGGCGATACCGTGCGGATGGCTGAAACGGCCGGTATCGCTCCCCGGCGACCCGTAGATGCGCGGCTCGATCAGTTTCACGTTGTAGACGATCTGGCTGGAGCCGGAATTGACTCCGAACATGGTCAGGATGTGGTCGTCGTTCGACGTAGTGGTGTCATCCTCCGCGACCATCTTCGCCCCGCACATTCCCTGCGGGTCTTCGAGTTTGAAACTCCGCCCCAGATACATGCTGATGTAGAGCCGGCCGATTCGATTGAATCCCATGGTGTGGGTGAATGGTGGCACCAGGAGCGTGGTGGGGTCGTAGCCGATCAGTGCCAGGACGAGGGCAAGCTGCACTAACTAGATACTAGCAGGCCGGGGTTATCAGTCAAGCCACCGAGCCGGTTCGTTCCCGGCAAGGCGCTAGCGTCGGCTGCGGGCCTGTTTCGCCTCGATCTCCGCGAGGCGGGATGCGACTATCTTCCGGACCAGCGCAGAGGGTATGGGTTTCTCCCCGGTGAAGTGGATGGTGCCTTTGGTCAGGGTGAAACCTTCGAGCTCGGCCGCGAACTCGCGCAGCTGCGTCGGGCTCATCGGGAAGAGGCTGCAGTGGTCCTTGAAAGCAGCGTAGCAGACGAGCACTTTGCCCTGCCTGAACGCCGGCATCCTCCAGGCCATGAGTTCTACGGCCTTGGGCGCGGCGGCTCTGATGTCTTTCCGCAGTCTGGAAAGCGCTGTCCGAGAGTCCTTCGGCAACGCCTTCAGGTAGGCGTCCACCGCCTTCACTCCGGCATCTGCAGTTGCACCCTTTGTCGCCTGCGGTCTGACCTGTCTTCTAGAACTCGTAGGTGATGGCATTGTGCGCCTCCGTAATCAGCCTCCGCGCAAGCATCGTAGCGATGATCCGCTCGACTTCCTGCGTCGGTATTCTCTTCTGGAACATGGCCGAGATGGCCTGCGACAGGGTCTTGCGCTTGCGCGGGCGTCCGCGCTTCTCAAGGTTGCCGAGTACCTCGACTACGCGCTTCAACTTCGGCTCCTCGGCGGCCGGGACGGACGGTGCGGCGGTCACGGCCTTGTGATGCAGCTCGCCGAGGCTGGTGATGCGCCGGCATTTCATCGCGCCGGAATTCAGGAACCGGACCAGCGGGTCGAATCCCTTATCTCGAGACAGTATCGTGCATTCCGGCCTGGGCGACTTGTCGAAGACCCGGCCGAGTTGGAAGGCGATGAAGAAGTCGAGAGCGTTGCTGCCGTTGCCGGTGATCTTCTGCCACTCGACGCGGCTGCCGAGTTGTTGCGCCCGCGTGACGAGGTCAAAGGGGACGCTCTTCTGGTCAGCGCCGACGAATATGATGACGCGATAGCTGTCATCCAGTCTGGCCAGTTCGACCTGTTGTACGTTTTCGAAGTCAACGAGCAGCAATCGCGGCTTGTCGGCGGTGGCTACCATGATACCTCACATTCAGTGTTTTGGCCTGGGTCTCCGGCACTAGCCTGGTTCATCCTTGCCCTGCGATTCTCCATCAATCCGGCCCAGATGTCAAGGGCTGGAGATTCTCCGTCGGGCAGTGGAGCAGGCGGAGAACCGGCGACACGGGCAGGCGACATCGTCCCTGCTGCCTCTGGCAGCGTCCGGCCTACACTCCTTCCATTATCGCCTGCGACCTGTTGTGTCGGTCGTGTCGGGTCTTGCTGATGGGGTTGGCCGTGACGAATCAGGCCTGACCGGCCTTGGGCGGAAGCCGGGTCAGCCGCCTCCCGTCCCGTTCCCTGCACACGAGAGACCTCCAAACAACAGCATCACCGCGGCAAACACGATATATCTCAACACATATGTTGGGACCGGCAGACGGCCAGAGACGATTCGGTACGATGTGGTGTGCAGTCGGGGAAGCAGGCCAAGACCCAGGTATGACGGCTTCACTGCGTAGAGTGGTTCTGCTTCAACAACGAGTCGAAGTCAGGACCGACTGTCCCGCCGAGGCGGCGGATGGCTGCGAGCTGCAGGCGGGCGTCGTCGAGCCTGCCAACCTTGTAGAGACAGACCATGTAGTTGTAGCGGAGTGCAAGGTTTTCCGGCACGAGCTGTATCGCCGTGTCGTACTGAGGAATTGCCTGTGAGTACCTGTCGAGTTTCTGCAGAACGTCGGCAAGTTCGGCGCGGAAGTCCGCCTGTTCCGGTGCCAGGCCCACCGCTTTGCCGAGTTCGAGGCAGGCAGCCTCAAGTTGTCCCCGGCGCTTGTGGATTCCGCCCAGGAAGAAGTGGGTTGACGGCGTGGAGGGGGCGGTGCGCGCTGCATCCGAGAGGAGCTGGAACGCCCGGTCCATAGCACCGCGTTCAAACATGATTATGCCGAGGTTGCGCGAGGCCTCGGCTTGCCCCGGGTACATGCTGAGCGCGTCTTCAAAGGCGGCGATGGCTCTTGATGTGTCGCTCTCGTGATAGTATAGCACGCCGAGATTGACGAGGCCCTGCGCGGCTTCGTTCCTGCTGTTGCTGCGGCGGAGGGGGTACAAAGTCAATGCCAGCGCGACGAGGACTAGTGTGAATCCGCCTGCCAGTCGCGGTAGCCACTTTGAGCCCGGCCGGCCGCGGTCCTCGGCAGCGGCGCGGATGGAATCAACGAGCCACGGCAACATCGCCCCCGCGAATGGTAGCAGGGCCGGCAGTGCGGGAGTGCGGTAGCGGGAGAAGATGAAGAAGACGATGACCGATGCCGCTGACGCGAAGAAGAAGATCGTCAGAGAGACCCGTCCAAGACCACGGGCGGTGAGCACCATCGCGGCAGAGCCGAGCGCGAAGACCAGCCCGAATGACAGCAAGGGAAGACGCAGTACCCAGGAGTGGCGGGCAAAGGAGTACATGTCTTCGTTGTCCGGAACTTCGTAGTCGTTGAAGTAGAGCATAGTCTTGCGCCAGAGCAGTTTTGTGAAATCGCGGCCATGCCTGGTTGCCCAGTGTATTGCCTCTCGGGTGTAGAAGCGGGAGACAGCGGAAGGAGAGAGCGGCTTCCCGGCAGCTCTGCTGGCGTGTCGGGCGAAGTCGGACTGCTCAAACTCAGTCGTCGGTCTGACCCAGGGCGGCGCCTGGTACTGGCCGGTCGCATTGTAGGGGCTGTTGCCGATGTAGAGGTTCTGACCTGCCTGGGTGGTAGTGAGCACGAACTCGCGGGCGAGGAGCGAGTTGCGGATGGACACCGGGGCGATGATGAGCAGTGCGCCCAAGAGGCCGGCGGCCGCGGACGCGATCCGCGGCTTGCGGCCGGTAGCCGGCGGCCTGAGCGCCAGCGCCAGAGGCAGCAGAGGCGTGAACAGCAGCATGTTGGCGCGGGTCAAGGCGGCAAGGCCCAGCCCGAGCCCGCTGGTGAACGGCCACAGCAGGGATCGGATGCCCGGGCTGCGGCCCGGGACTTGCCGTTCCTGGGTCAGGGCTCTGACGAACAGGAAGATAAACAGGGCGGTGAGGAAGATCGCGAGCGCTGTCTTTTCAATCTGGCTCTCGTAGAAGATGAACGGTTTGTATAGCGCGGCGAAGACCGCGGCAATGATCCCCGCCCGCCAGTCGAAAAGACGCTGGGCCGTATCGTAGACGATCAGCAGGAGCAGCACACCAAGTACGAACTGGAGGAGGTAGACTGCCCAGTAGCTGTGTCCGAACACCGAGTAGACGAGAGCGAGCAGGTAGGGGTAGAGCGGGTCCTGGTAGAACGGTGCCTTGACCGTCGCAGCCACTTCCGGCGTGCTGGGCCTGCCGATGATGGCCAGCGCCCACCGGTCGTAGGCCTGTCCGTCGATCACCGGACGCGTGAAAGACGGCGAGTCCGAGATGTCGAGGATGTTGGCGACGCGCAGTCCGGCGCCCAGGACAACTACCGCGACGAGAAGCCATGTGGGAGTGCAGGTCGGCCGGCCACGCTGTCGGCGCGGCATCGCAAATGGATGGACCTGCCCACAGGTTCGGCTTGCCGTGCGCTTCCCTACGTTCTTCGAAGGGGGATGGGAGCCCCCGTTTTTCCCCCGGGCCGTGGTCATGGATTCCTGCTGTCGGCGGATCTGACGGAGCCGGTGCGCAGCAAGGAGTCGAATCTGGGGTTGATAGCGCCGCCGAGGCGACGCGCGGCCTCGAGTTCGATTCTGGCCTCGGCATACCTGCCGACGTTGTACAGGCACACCGCGTAGTTGTGCCGGACAACGGGATTGTCCGGTCCCAGTTGGATCATCGTGTCATACTGCGCGAGCGCCTGCGGGTACCTGCTGAGCTGCTGCAGCGCGGTGGCCAGTTCGAAGCGGAACTCTACGCGACCCGGCGCCAGACCCACCGCCTTGCCAAACTCGGTGAAGGCGCTCTCGGTCTGTCCCCGGCGGATGTGGATCCTGCCAAGGAACAGGTGGGTCGTCGGGTTGGAAGGCTCTGCGCGGGACGCATCCGACAGGAGCTGAAAGGCACGGTCTACGTTGCCCCGGGCGAGCAAGAGGATGCCGAGGTTGCGCGACGCCTCGGCATGGCCGGGCCTGGTGCGGAGCGCCTCCTCAAAGGTGGCAACGGCCCTGACAGTGTCGCCTTCGTGGTAGTAGAGCGAGCCGAGGTTCACGAGGCTCTGTGCCGCTTCGGTCTTGCCGGCTCCGTGGTGAACCGGGTAGAGCGTCAGGGCGAAAACGACAACGACGATGGCCAGCCCGCCCGCCAGCCGGGCGGGGAACGCCGGACGACGTGCGCGCGGCGATTGCCGCAGTCCGACGGAGTCGGCCAGGCAGGGGAGCATCGCGCCGGCAAAGGGGAAGAGCGCGGGCAGCGCCGGCAGGCGGTAGCGCGAGAATACGAAGAAGACAATGACCGAAGCGGCGTATCCGAAGTAGAAGACGACCAATGACAGCGGGGCAAGCCCGCGCGCGAGCAGGATCATCGCGGCCAGGCCGAGTGCGAAGACCAGGCCGAAGGAAAGCAGGGGAAGCCGCAGGACCCAGGAGTAGCGGGAGAAGAAGTAGAGGTCCTGGTTGTCCGGGACCTCGAAGTTGTTGAAGTAGAGGACCGATTTGCGCCAGATGAGCCGGGCGAAGTCGCGAAGATGGCTGGTCGCCCAGCTCCACGCGGAACGCGTGTAGAAGCGGGAGACGCCCGAATAGGAGAGAGTCCTGCCCGCGGTCTTGTTGGCATACTCGGCAAAATCGGGTTGCTCGAAGTCGGGATTCGGTCTCACCCAGGGCGGCGCCTGGTACTGACCGGTGGTGTTGTACTGGCTGTTGCCTATGTAGAGGTTCTGGCCTGCCTGGGTGGTTGTGAGCACGAATTCACGCGCCAGAATCGAATTGCGGATTGACACCGGTGCGATGACGACCAGTACGCCGAGCAGGCTGGACGCGGCGGCCCCGATCCTGAGCCTGCGGTTCCTGGCTTGCGGGTTGAGCGCCAGCGCCAGGGGCAGCAGCGGTGCAAACAGCAGCGAGTTGGCGCGCGTAAGCGCGGCCAGGCCCAGGGCGAGTCCTGTGGCCAGAGGCCACAGGAATGGCAAAGCCCGATGTCCGACCGACGCAGGGCGGGTATGGAGAGAACGGACGAGCAGCCAGAGGAAGAGGGCAGTGAGGAAGACGGCGAGCGAAGTCTTCTCAATCTGGCTCTCGTAGAAAATGAGCGGTTTGTAGAGGGCGGCGATGGCGGCGGCCGCGACGGCGGCGCGGCGGTCGAACAGGCGGCGGGTCGTGTCGTACACCAGCAAGAGAAAGATCATCGCCAGCGCCAGCTGGCCCAGGTAGACGGCCCAGTAGCTGTGGCCGAAGGCCGTGTAGATGAGGGCGAGGAAGTAGGGGTAGAGCGGGTCCTGGTAGAAGGGCAGTCCCGGGGCTTCGCCTTTGACGATAGCCATGGCCCAGGTGTCGTAGGCCTGGCCATCAATCACGGGCCGCGCGAAGAACGGTGAGTTCGACAGGTCCGCCAGATTGGCGATACGCAGACCCAGGCCGACCAGGAGGATGGCAGGCAGCAGCCAGGTCAATCTGGAGTTCACTGTGACGGAATGCGGCGGAGCTTTCACGCGTAAGTAGTCTATGAATGCACAGGCCGCTGTAAAGGCGGGCAGGATTACGCCCGCAGCGTCGCCGCAAATCCCGGGTCTAACAGATGTTGATTGACTGCAGGCAGACACGTTCTATAATCAATTGTTGCCGCAGGCAGAGGCGTGCGGCCGACCGGGTTAGATCCTCTGGGCGGCCTTTCACGCACCTTGCCGGTTCCGGGTTCTGTCGACCAGGTTTTCGGGTGCCTGGGTCAGCGTCAGAGGCAACTGGTTGCCTTTATTGGGATTGCACTTCCGTCAAAGGAGGTCGGTCATGAAGTCGAGAGATACGCTATTCCCTGGTATTGCTTTGCTTGGTCTGGCTTTGGCTCTCACTACCGGCGTGGCCTTCGGCCAGACCGAGGTTTGGGCGAGCCACTACAGCGGTGACGGCTTTCAGAACGAAGCTACAGCCATCGTCCTGTCGCAGGATACGACCGTGGTCATTACCGGCTTCAGCGTCGGCTCTGACTTCAGCCGCGACATCTACACCATGAAGCTTCGGCGGAGCGACGGCGGTGAAGTGTGGGCGACTCGCTGGTCCGGTCCCTCCGGATCACGCGACGAAGCGTGGTCGGTGGCGGTTGACGACCTCGGCGACGTGTTCGTGACCGGAAGGACGTACACGGCCGCGACCGATACCGACTTCGTCGTGATCAAGTACGGCGGTGACGGCACCGAACTCTGGACCAGGACCTACAACAACGGTGGTGTGGACGTAGCGCGGGTCGTGGTGGCGGACCAGCGCGGCGGCTGCTTCGTGACCGGATACAGCAATGCCGGTTCCGGCAACGGCAACCAGGATTACGTAACGATTCACTACGATGCCGATGGCGGCCAACGCTGGGTTTCCCGGATTGGCGGGCCCGGCAGCTGGCACGACTACCCGACCGGCATGCTGCTGGGCGCTGCGGGCGGCCTCTTTCTCACCGGTTACTCTTGGGGTGGATCCGAAACGCAGTATGACTACCTGACCGTCAGGCTTGACACGTTGGATGGCGATACCGTCTGGGTGCGGCGCTACGACGGCACCGGCAGCGCGCCCAAGGCCGACTACGCCTACGATATCGCCCAGGACGATTCGCAGTACATCTACGTAACCGGCAGGGCCGGAGAGCAGGGCACCTGGTATGATGCAACCACCATAAAGTACACCCCGTCCGGCACGGCCATCTGGGTCAACCGGTTCGACGCCGGCTGGCTGGGGACAGACGGCGGCGGGCAGGTGGTGGTGGATGGACGCTTCAACGTCTACGTAGGCGGTATCGTGCTCGACGCGGTCAACGACATGTACGACTTTCTCACCTTTCGCATCAACCAGGACAACACCAACCCGTGGTTCCAGACGTTCGATGCCAACGTCGAAGACGACGACAGCCTGACCGCCATGGTCGTCGACGACCGGGGTAACGTCTGCGTGACCGGCTGGACCTACGTCTACCAGGGCGACATCGACTGGATGACCATCAAGTACAACGCCGACGGCGCCAAGATCTGGAGTGCCAGCCACCAGACCTTCGGCGAGGACGACCAGCCGTTCGGGATCGTGATGGACGAGAATGGGGAGTACTACGTTACCGGGTTCGACTATGCCGGGCCGGACGAGAACTACTGCACGGTCAAGTACACCGAGGACGACGTGGGTGCGTTCCGCGTCGTGCTGCCGGACGACAGCTTCCGCCTCGGCGCCACGGTCGTGCCGCGCGCCTGGGTCCGCAACTACAGCGCGCTCACGTCCAGATCGTTCGCCATCCGCTGCGAGATCGGCGGGTTCTACTTCGACGCCCAGTCGGTGGACACTATACCCGCCTACGATTCGGTCGAAGTTTCATTCTCGCCCTGGCCGGTAGAACAAGCCGCACTGGGTACCAACCAGGTCGAGTGCTACACCATGCTCGAAGTGGACAAGGAACTCACCAACGACACGGTCTATGCGCAAGTGACGGGTGTACCCGCCTGGGAGCGGCTGCCCGACGTACCGGCGGGAACCAGGCGCAAGTCGGTGCAGATGGGCGGTTCTCTTGGCAGTGTGTCGGACTCGCTGGTCCTGGCCTTGAAAGGCAACAACACGGACGAGCTGTATATCTACAACGCCAGGCAGAACACCTGGTCCCAGGGCTCGCCGATCCAGGGCCGGAAGAAGGTGAAAGCCGGGGCCCAGCTGGAAGGCGACACTTCGGGCAATGCCTACGCGTTCAAGGGCAACAACTGCGTTGAGTTCTGGAGGTACTCGGTCGAGGCACGGTCCTGGTCGCAGAAGCGTGACTATCCGCGCGGAGGCGGGAAGAAGTTGAAGGCCGGTTCGAACCTGGCCTTCGTGCCGCAGCTGAATGCCTTCTATGGCAGCAAGGGCAATACCTACGAGTTCAACCTCTACGACATTGCGACCGACAACTGGCTGCCGAAGCGCGCGGTCCCGGCCGGGCCATCCGGGCGCCGTAAGCCCAAGGACGGCACGGTGATGGCCTACGACGGTGTAGGCACCATCTACCTGCTCAAGGGCGGCACCCACGAGTTCTATGGCTATTCGGTCGCGAGCGACTCCTGGTACCCGCTCAAAGACATCCGCTACTCCGGGTACACCAGTAGAAGGCGGAAGATGAAGAAGGGCGCGGCCGCCGCGTTCGACACCGAGCACAACCGCTTCTACGCCCTGAAAGGCGGCAAAGGCGGCGAGTTCTGGTTCTACGACCCGGCGCAGGATACCTGGGTCGAGCCGTCGGTGGACAGCTTCCCGACGCCGCCGAGGATGAGACTGCCCTACACCGGCGCTGACATCTGCTACGGTGCCGGCAAGATCTTCGCCCTGCGCGGGAACAAGACCAACGAGTTCTGGCGCTACAACGCCAACTTCCCGCTCGACTTCGGCGCGGGCAAATCCGGGGCGCAGGCGGGAGATGCCTCGCCGCTGCGGTTCCAGCTCTCAGCCGCGCCAAACCCGTTTGCTCGCCGCACCTGGCTCTCCTACTCGCTCCCCTCTGCCGCGCACGTGCGACTTGAGCTCTACGATGCGGTCGGCAGGCTGGTGCGGGTCGTCGGCAACGGGCGGCAGGGCGTGGGCCGGCACGTCGTCGCACTCGACTCCGACGGCCTTGCCGCCGGGGTCTACCTGGTGCGGCTCGACACCGGCCCCGGCAGCGAAGCCCGGACCGTCAAACTCGTAGTCCGATAGCCGGACTCAGCGGGTGCCGTACCCGCCCAACAATGCCGGGGCGCACTTCCGTGCGCCCCGGCAGTTTCGCCTGGGAGTAGCCGACCGTCGGCGGGTCGCTGACTTCCGAAGTCGGGGGCCTGCGCCCGCAAACCGCGACCTCCGAACCAGCAACCAAGGACAAGGAACCTGGAACCGGTGACTCGCGCGGGTGCGGGCAGAGGCGTCAATAGCGGGAAGGGGAGGGAGATGGAATGGGCGAGGCGGAGTCTCGCCACCCGGTTCCGAGATATCCTAGATTGACCTGACCAGGGCAGCAAGCGCCCGGGCAACCTCGACCAGTTTACCGCACTCGACGATCTCCGGCAGGTCCTTCTCGGTGTGCGTTACGGTACGCATCAACTCGGGCACCAATCCGGAGGTGAGAGCAACAGCCGGGACCCCGGCCTGGACGAATACCATGTGGTCACCGCTCTGCCAAGGCTCACCGGGGACCAGGCCGGCAGAACCGGCGAGCGTGTTGCCGACCCGGCGCGCCAGTTGCTTCGCGCAGCCGTAGAGCGAGTACTCGGTCTTCCCCTTCACGTACCCGACGTCATCCACGTTCACCGCGAGCACGATACCGGTCATCGCGTCTCCGTAGCGTTTCAGGTAGTCCATCTGCCCGGCCGCGCTGTAGTGGTCCTCTCCGTTGAGGGCGACGATCTCCACCCCGAGTTCGCCGTCGTAGTCTGCCAGCATCCCGGCCAGGAGCAGCAGCACTACGGTTCCGGACGCGTTGTCCGACGCCCCGGGCGAGTCCTCGTAGGCGTCGATGTGCGCGGTCAGTACAATCTTCCGGGCCGCGCCGGCGTTCAGCCGCGCGACCACGTTCGACCCCTTAGCCCGCCGGCGACCTCCGTCAATCCGAAGACGCAGCCTCGCGCCGGCGTGCCGCGCCAGCTCTCTTCCGACCTGGTCGCGGCAGTGGGCGCAGGGGATCCCGAAGTCGCCGTCCACGATGAGGGGGAACGGGTCCAGCGCGCCGACCATATCCGGGTTGCGCTTCGTTGCCGCCACGATGGCGGCCGGATGCTTCTGCTCGAGCAACGCGACGACCCGCCGGTGGTGCTCCGGGTTGTAGAAGACGAAGTTCTTCGGCATCAACTGCTCATCGCATATCGGACCGCGCAGCAGCAGAATCCTGTCGCGGCAGTCCGCGCGCTCCAGTTGGCTGACGGTCGAGACGGCCACCAGCCCGGTCCGTACGTCGCAGCTCAATGTGTACGGGCTGGCCAGCACCTCGAACCGCCCGTTTCCAAGCGAGGCGCGGGCGACCGGGTGGTCGAGGCAATCGAAAGGCGTCGCGTCCACCTCGTATCCGAATCGCCGGACCGTGCGGGCAAAGAAAGCGGTGGCCGCGCGGTTCCCGGCCGAGCCGGTGCGCCGGTTCGGCTTCACCGAACAGAGCTTCTCAAGGTAGGCAGCCGCCTTGCTTCCGGGGTCACTCGTTGACATGCAACTCCTCTCGAGTCCGCAAGGGCGGACGGCGTTCTCTCTGCACCACGACAACCTAGCAGGGGCTGGTCTGATGTCAACTCCAGGCGGAAGACGTTCAGGGGCAGCGGTCAGCCGGCTTGAGCTTGAGCTTGTGCTTGCGCTAGTTGGAGGCTGGAGGTCCGCGGGCCACGCCCACGCCAGTCTGCAATCTGCGGTCTGCAATCTGCAATGCCTCGTGGAAGCTGCCCGAGATGGGGTGCTCGTTCCTGACTGCTCCACGCACGGAATGGCCCTCTCTCTCACTCCCTCGGCAGCTCCCCATGGAGCGGCGAGAACCGCTCCCGATTCTCCACCCCGGCTGATGCGGTCTTTCATTTCAGGAGTAACTGAGTCTTTGCATCGCGGAACCGCCCCTCATCAGTGCCCTGAGGCTGTTCGGTCATCGCATTCGGGGGCTGCCCGGGGGACGGTACCCCCAGTGCTGCCCGGGACCGAACCAGGGGCAATGACCTGTAGAAGCTAAGCTGTTCTTTGTCTTAGGCTTAAGCGCACGAGACCAGACCAGATTCGGGTCATCTCGGCCCGGATTCGGGATTTCCGTTTCCCCCGCCGAACACCGCCCGGTTCAATCACAATCCGGCAAGCGTCGGAAGCACGGCTTCATCAAGGTCACCTGGTTGGCTGAGCGCCGTCAGCCGGCTTGAGCTTGTGCTTGCGCTTGGGCTAGCTTGATGCTTGCGGCTTGAGGTCCGCGGGCTACGCCCGCGCCAATCTGCAATGCCTCGTGGGAGCTTCCCGAAATGGGGTGCCTGTCGCACAATCTGTGAAGTTGCCGTCGGCCCGAGACGTGAATTGTCGCAGCTATCGGTAGGCTAGGCGCTGGGCGTCCAGACGTTGTCCACTTTGATGCCCCAGCGCTGGGTGTGGCTCGCCAGGAGTGTCCGGGCATCCTGGTCGCCACACTTCGATGGTATGACAGTCTCGAAGCGCCCCCCGTTGGTGTCCGCGTAGGCTCTGAAGATCCTAAACTGCTCGTGCGTGTGCTCGTCTCCCAGTGTCGCGCAGGACTCGGCCTCCAAGACCACGAAGACACCTGCGTTGTCGCGACATGTTAGGTCGGGGTAGTATCTCTGATCTGGTTGGTTCTGCCAGTGTACTTCAGATGGCGTGGTCCATCCTGGGATGTCCGCGCGTATGTCGGAGTAACCCCTTTTCTGGAAGAACATAGCCATCATCAGAACAAGTTGGTCATGCTCGGCAACTTCGGAGGCCGTCCTAGGCATTGGGTGGAACCTCCGGGCTGGCCTTTCTCGGTTCAGCGACTTCACGGACAGCAACGTACGCCAGACCTAGCTCCGCGACGCACAGCTCTTCTGAGGCGGCATCCCAATACTCAACACGCTTGAGTGAGACAACAACGTGCCCCTTTGGCATCACCATGGCCGTAAGGTGCTGCCTCGCATCGGGGCTCAACGGTAGCTTCCCGAAGTCGAGGACAAGATCCCTGACCGGGTCTTCATCTCGGTTCCGAACGGTGAAGTATCCCTTGAGCAAGAGGATGTGACGAGGCGTGAGGTTCCAAACCTTCAGTTTTACCGCCGGAGTGTCCTTCACCTTGCACAGGTTTCCGAACTCGTCCATTTCGAGTCGTTTGTCTGCAAGGTGCACCTCCCGGCACACCTGCCGTGCCGATTCGGGGAGCTTCTCGTAGGAACTCGTGCTTTGGTAGAGGTTGGCCAGCACAATGCCTTTGTTCGCTGCTAGGACGCCTGCCGTGGCGAGAGCCATGTCCCGTGTGTATACCACGTACATCACGGCTGCCAAGAGCCCGATGGCCTTGGCGAAATTCAGTGCGACAGCCGCCAACCCGTTGTTGTGAAGTACGTACTCCGCCACGGCCGCGATGGTCAGTGCTAGGAGCAGCCCCATGAATACCCACCAGCGTTTCGCAAAACGCCACGCGCGCTTCGACGTGGTGGTTCGTTGCCGGCCGCCGCCCACGACGAGGGCGCCATAGTCAGGCGGGGGCTGTCTGTCGCGTGTCAATGCTTGCCTACAATCTAGCTTGTGGGTACCGCTTGTCAATCCTTGCCGCGCGCATTACCGGGCGGACTACTACTACACGCCTTCCAAGTGGAAGAACGGAGGGGAAGCACCCAGGCAGCTCGCGCTGGTCGTCATCGGACGCGAGATAGGATTAACCCTCGACCGGGACTTGGTGTCTTGGTGGCGAAACTCCGTCCGGCCAGTCATCGTCGGGAGCAGGGGAGAAGTCGGGGTCGGGTTCGTACCTGGGTCTTAATCTCAGCCTCAATCTTGACCTCAACCTCGCGGCGAAGCCGCGACGGATGTCCCGAAGCTTCTTGGAATGGGGTGCCTGGCACTGGTCCCAACGAGTCGCCCAATGGGTGACTATTCCTAGATCTCCCTGCCTGTTGACAGGCGAGAACATCCATTCTACAATTGACACGACTTGAGGGTGCGGCAGACGCAGGGTCTGTCACGCAGGGAACCTCGACGCCGATTCGTGCAAGTTCTGTGAGAAACCTGGAGGCAGCACTTGGCAATCGGAATGAACCGCAGCTCGTTCGGTCGGAACTCAACCTCACACAATCGGGCCGCAAAGGCCGGGGTATTCCTCTGTGCGCTGGCGCTGGGGGTCTCGGTGAGTCTGGCGTGGACTCCGTCGGTTCCCGATACAATCCTGCTGCCGGATTCGCTGGGGCCGTTGCGGCCCGGCTACCATCTGGCCTTCGGCAGTTCGACCGACAACATCTACGTAGCGAGTGAGTCCTCGGACGTCATGGTGGTGGACGGGAACCAATGGGGTACCTTCCAGCGTATCAAGCGCATCTACACCAACGCAGGGATCGGAGGGGCACTGCTGGTCGCGGAGCACAACAAGCTGTATTGTACCTATCCCTCAAGGGGTCGCATCGGTATCATCGACTGCGTCACCAACGACACGGTGGGTTCGATTCCGGTGAGCACGCGCCCGAAGCTGCTCTGCTACAGCAGCGTCAGCGACAAACTGTACTGTTGCGACAGCGTCAACCGAAGGCTCTGGGTAATAGACTGCGCGTCAGATACAGTCCGCAAGGTCATCTCAACTGCGTCCAGCCCCGTCGATATGGTCTATGACCCAACCACCAATAGGGCGTACGTTGCGACCCTAGGGGCGGTGCTCGCGATATCCTGCGTGACCGATTCCGTCGTTGCCAGCATAGACAGGGCAAAGTCGTCGAGAGGGCTGTGCCTTAACAAGCGTCGCCAGAAGCTCTACGTGCCGGGGTCCCGTTACGCCGATCCCGAGACCATCTACGTGGTCTCCACTCAGACCTATGCCGTGACACCCATGACAACGGCTACTCGGGGAATCATACCGCTCTTGGCGTGCAATGAGGCGACCGACCGTCTTTACTATAGCGCCTACGGCTGCGAGGGCGTAGAGGTGTACGACTGCGTGGGCGACACGTACGTGGACTATGAACGCACGCCCTGGTATGAGGCTGAAGCAATTGCTTGCGACACCTTGCATAACCGGCTATTCCGTCTTTCCGAGAACCACCTCTCCATTTATGACTGCGTGACTTTCGATGCCGTCGCCCGGCACAGCGTCGGGATGAGCGATCCCTACCCTGTCCTGGAACTGGACCCGGCCCGCTACAGGGTGATGAGCGCCAACTGGTCTCCCGTGGGTGGCGCGGGCAAGCTCAGAGTGTTTGACTACAAGCACGACACGACGTACAGAAGGGGAATTACTCCGCTCTGCGGCTGGACCGGTAAAATGTGCCGCAATCCCGCAACGGGCAGACTGTACTGCGGTTGGGGCGGAGGCGCGGCCGTGGTAGACGAGCAGACCAACCGTGTGGTCAAACATGCGTATGGCGTCAGCGGCAACATGGTGCACAGCCGTGCGAGCGACAAGTTCTACTCCTCGTCTTCGTATGGCCTCTTCGGCGAGAAGAGCGGACTTGGCGTAGTGGATGGACCGACGGACAGCCTGATCAAGATCGTGGGACTAGGTGACGACCGCTGGCAACTCTTCCCTAGCTGGTGTCCCATTGGGAACAAAGTGTACTGCTTCGCCAGCAGGGGTGCGCGTTTGTTCATGGCGGCGGTGTCTTGCAGCACCGACTCGGTCGTGTGGGAAAGGGACATGTACGACCTCGGCAGATGGTTTAGGTACCTGGACAACGGACTGATGCTGTGCAATCACTCGGATAGCCTGGCGCTCATCGATCCCCGCACAGACAGCGTCCTGGTCGATTCGTCACTGGCGGCGGGCGGCATATACGCGGTCACGCACACCCGAGATGGTG